>NZ_RZSR01000009.1:0-19466 GCF_004023265.1 Mesorhizobium sp. M1A.F.Ca.IN.020.06.1.1 | reverse complement strand
GGTTGGCACCGGGGTTGGAGTCGGGCGGAGTGTTGAAGGCCACAGGCTGTTGGCCGGCCGTGACGGCGACGGTGAAGGGGTGCGTGACGACGCTCCCGTCCGACGGGGTGGCGGTGACGGTGAGGTTGACAGACGGCTCGGACTGGGCGTTGAGCGTGCCGGTACCTGATCGCGTGATGACGCCGGTGCTGGAACTGATGGCAAACCGCGTGTCGTCGATCGTGTAGGCGACCGTCGAGCCGGCATCGGGATCCGTGGCCGAAGCGGTGATGCCGACGGCGGTGCCGGCGGCAGCGTTCTGGCCGATCTGGTTGGCCGCGGTGTTGGCATCCGGCGGCGTGTTGAACGCGATCGGCTCCGGGCTGTCGAGGACATCGAGGGTGAAGCTCGTGGTGGCGGTGCTGCCGTCGGAAGAGATTGCCGTCACCGTCGGATTGATGGACGACTGGGTTTCGAAGTCGAGCGTGCCTGTGCCCGAGCGCGTGATGACGCCGGTATTGGCATTGATGTCGAAACGCGAGTCGTTGAGGCTGTAGGTGACGGTCGCGCCGGCGTCGGGATCCGTGGCCGAAGCGGTGATCCCGGTCGGCGCTCCCGCCGCGGCGAGCTCGGCGATCTGGTTGGCAGTGGGATCGGCATCGGCAGGCGTGTTGAAGGCCACCGGACTTCCGGATCCGGGCAAGACATATTCGATGTGCAGCAGCGGCGCGCTGGTCGGATTGTACTCGTAGGAATCGGCTGTGCGCGTGCCGGTGCCTGTGATCAGGAACGCCATATCGTTGACCGCCGCCCAGCCCGAGCGGCTGACGATCTCCTGGACGATAGCCGTGAGGTCGGGCGTGCGCTCGGCCAGGGCCTGCTCGCCCACCGTGGTCCACGGGGCCGGCGTCCAAGTCGCCGACGCGTCGGTCGTTGCCCGTGACGATACATTGAAGCTGGTGCTGGTGAAGGCGCTTGCGTCGTCGGTGTCCTGGCCCTTGATCAGCAGCGAGGTCGCGCCGGTCTTCACCTCATTGGCCTGGAACTGGATGTAGGCGCTGGTGATGATCGCGCCTTGCGGGATATCGACGCCGGTGAAGCGGAGGCCGACCGTCTGGCGGGTCGTGCTGGCAAAGCCCAGTTCCAGATCGTCGACATTGGTCGAAATCGAGCCGGAACCTTTCTCCTCGACATCATCGCCCGCGGCCGCCAGCCGCGCTTCGAATAGTTCAGCCATAGTCGGTCTCCTCTCGTAAATTTCCTCCGCAACGACGGAATCTCCCGGTGCCCGATCGGGCGTCAGGCTGAGCCCATGATCGAGCAAGGCGATGGCGTCGTTGCGCGTGAAGAAGGTGATCCTGGGAACTGACCTCGAGTTCCGCCGCTGATCAGTCTGTTGCCTGCCTCAGTCTTGGCCATGCGGGCACGACTGCCGCGAGCAGGCGCAACAGTGACAGGCCTTCCCGCCCAAGGAACAGCGACGGCAGGAGCCAGCACAACAGCAAGCCCCCCACAGAGGCCAGCAATGCCGTATCGATGAGCAGCGGAAGAGGCGATAGATGGAGGGCGCGAAGCCAGTCCACGAACGCCCAGATACCGGTTCCGACAACGCCGGCGAGCGCGACGCCAGGCAGGTGCGCAAGGAAGAAATTCGCCCACGTCATCCCGGTCACGCGGAGACTCAGCTGCGCCATGAGAAAGAAATTGGCCCCGAATGCCAGGCCGACACCGAACGCCACCCCTTCCACGCCCCAGAATTGCCCTATGAAGGCTCCGATGCAGACACCGACGGTGAAAACAGCCTGGCGCCAGGCCCGGGCGTAAACCGTTCCGGTTGCCCGCGAGACGGAATCGCTAAGCTTGTAGCTCGTGCGGAACAGCATGCTGAACGCCAGGATCTGGAGGGGGCCGACCACGCCCTCCCAGCCCCGTCCGAGAATGACCCGAACCAATTCGGGTGCGACGATCGCCACCACCACGCTGGCCGGCAGGACAAGCAGGCTGCAACCGGCGACCGCGCTGCGATAAGCGCGCGCAAGCCTGACGGGCTCTTCCTGGACCAGCGCCATGGTGGGGAACAGCACGCGATCGAGAACCTGGCCGACGATCACCGCCGGAGTGGTCATGAGTTGGGACGACAAACCGTAGACACCGAGCGCATCGGCGCCGAGATAGCGGCCCACGACAAGCCTGTCCACCTGAGTGGCAAGGTAGTTGCAGACCCGCGCAATGGTGAAGCCGCCGCCAAAATAGAGCAGTTCGAAAATCGCGCTCCGCTCGAGCAACGGCCGCATCGGGTGCCGCTGGCCGACGAGCAGCACGATCGTGCGGACCAACTGCTGGACCAGGATCGCTGCGACAAGTGCCCAGATACCGAAGCCGAGCCAAGCCAGCACTGGACCGACGACCACGTAGCCGATGGCGAAAGCGACCGCGTCGACAAGCGCGAGCCAACGGAACCGCAAGGCACGCTGGGCCGAGGCCAGCGCCACCATGGAGGCTCCTTGGAAAAGAAAGATGAAGCAGACCGCACGCACGATCGGAGTGAGCTCGGGCAGGCGAAGAAGACCGGCAATAGCGGGTGCCAACGCCCATACCAGAGCGGTTACGGTAAGCCCAAGGAAGAGCGACAGGGTATATCCGACCCGGAGATGCCGCTCCTCCAGTACAGGTCGCTGCACGATCGCAGGCGTGATGCCGAGGCCCTGGAAGATGGCCGAAAACTTGATGACGATCAGTGCCGCGGAGTAGAGACCGAACTCGTTGGGCGAGAGCAACCGGGCCAGGAGGACGAGGGCGACAAGCTCGGCAACCGCCAAGGCGCCCATGGACAGGCCCGTCCAGAACATGCCTACGACACTGCGTTTTGCCAGCCCGCGCCGGATGTCGCTCACGCCAATCTCCACATGCCGCCTTGCTTACTCGACCGACCAAAGAAGGGCGGCCATGCATCTCCCCGGAACCGCTCAGCGGGGGGAGGGGATATTCGGATGGCCATGCTGAAACGCCAACGGCGCCCGCGTGGGCCGCGAGCCATGCCCGACGAGAAGGGACGGGGGGATCTCGTAGCGGTAGAATCCCATCTCATCCCGCACCTCGGGGATGATCGCCGCCAGTTCGTTCGCATCCAGGCGCAGCCACTTCTGCTGGCGGCCGGGATCGATCATCTCCTTCGCCACGCGAAGGATGTCGTCAGAGCAATGCAGCCCGCAATGTTCATAGATACGGCGCAAGACCAACTCGGGATCCTGTATCAGATCCTCATAGCGAAACGACAGCACGCGGCCTTCGCCCAGCCTGGCGAGATCCTCTCGGGCCATTCGATTGCCGCGCGCCCACTGGCGCGCGATCACTGTCAATTTTTGATGCTCCTGCAAATCCCGATCTATTCCCTTGTAGCGCGGTCCGTAGATCGACGTGTATTTTCTGTGTAATATCCTCTTGGCGACTATCTGCTTTACGACGTCTCCCACGTAGTAATGGACTTGTGTGGCCGGCGTTTCTTTCAATAGTCGCAGAAGACCTTTGAAACTTTTTGCGCGCTGCCACTTAAGTTCCATGGAGCTTATATAGGAAAACGGATTCCTTGTAATATATAGAAATATAGCTTCTGGGAATATCTGGTGGATAAATGGCACGCGCAAGACGTTGGCGGGCGTATTTTCCATGATTTGCCGGTTGCCGTTCCGCAGCTGATAGTCGAGGAACCGGTTGCGAATGTAGCGCACGACCTTCTCGCTGGCATCGGCTTTGACAAATTCGTCATGCCGGCGCGCCGGATCGGCATAGAGCCACAATGTTTTTGGCTCGTACCAGGTGACGACATCCGGGTGCAGCCCGATCAATTTCTGCGTGATGGTGGTGCCCGACCGGTAGTTGCCAATCAGAAAAATCGGAGGTTTCAACTCTGCTGTCGTCATGACAAGCCCCTATCGCTAAAGGTCAACCAGGATGCACGGATGCGCACGACAACGCGCTGCTACTGGTCTCTGAACGCACGCATCATCTGGTCCGTCAAAGGCTTCATCAGGTATGAGAGCACCTTGCGGTCGCCAGTCCGTATGAACGCTTCCACCGGCATGCCGGGCGCCAGCGAGAGCGCTCCAAGCTTCTTCAGCTCGTGGGGGTCGGGGGTGATGCGCACCGTGTAGTAGATTTCGTTGGTATGCTGATCGCGCGTCACGTCTGCCGCGATCATGGAGACCATACCTTCCGTTTCGGGCGTGGTGTGGACGTTGAAAGCCGTGAAGCGAAGAAGCGCGCGCTGACCGATCGAGAGCTGATCGATGTCCTGGGGTGCGGCCTTTACCTCGACCGCGAGAGCATCGGTGTCGGGCACGATCAGCATGATCGGATCCCCCGCGCCAATCACGCCGCCAACGGTATGGACTGCGGATTGATGGACCGTGCCGCTGGCGGGGGCGCGAATATCAATGCGCGACAGCTGGTCCTCGGCGGCGACCTTGCGCTCCTCGAACTCGGCGATCTTGGCCTCGACATCGCGCAGATCGCTCCCGGTCTCGCTGGAAAACTCCTTGTCCAGCTGCAGGATCTGCAGCTCGATTTCGGCGATCGCTCCCTTTGCCTGCGCAATGCTCGACACAAGTTGCGCCCGCTCACCCTCGATGCGCGTTGCCTCACGTTCATATTCGGTCAGCTTCGATTTGAGGGTGAGTTTCATTTCGACAAGACTGCGTATGTCGACGAGCTCGTCGTTGATCAGCTTGATCTCCTTCGTCTTTGCCGATTCCTGCGCCGAATAGCCTTCGATCTGCTTCCCGAACTGCTCGATGCGTTCGCGCAGGCGCGCCTTGTTGCCAGACACCTCGGTTCGACGAAGCTCGAACAGCCGCTGTTCGCTCGCCACCGTGGCAGCTATCTCAGGGTCGTTCATTCTCGCGACAAGCATCGGAGCAAGCGTGATGCGCTCGCTGCCGTCACGCTCGGCCTCGAGCCGGGATTTTCGCGCATAGAGCTCATCCAGGTTCTTCGTCACGTAGGCCAGGCTGGCACGCGGAACGGTGTCGCTGAGCTGGACCAGAACGTCTCCGGCCCTGACGCGGTCGCCGTCGCGCACAAAAATCTTGCCGACCACACCGCCGGTCGGGTGTTGAACCTTCTTTTCGCTGCTGTCGACGACCACCGTGCCGTGCGAAATCACCGCTCCCGAAATATCCACCGTCCCGGCCCAGACTCCCATTCCGCCGACGAGCAATGCGACGATGGTCGTGCCACCCAGGAGATTGCGACGGATCGACCGTCGGTTCAAAAGCGACACGTTCGAAAGGGCAGCTGTCATTTCCCCATTTCCATTCCGGGTCAGCCATCAACGCGGTGTCGGGGTGAGCTTGAAAACCGGCTGCAGGCCTGCGGTCACGGTCTGTGGCGCGGGCAAGAGTGTCGACAGAACGCTTTCCCTGGTGCCGAACATCTGCGTCTGGCCTTCTTTCATCACGAGCAGGAAATCCACTGTGCTGAGAATGTTCGGCCGATGCGCCACAATCGCTAAGATGCCGCCGCGGGCCTTGATTGCGAGGATGGCAGCGGCAAGTGCCATTTCACCTTCGGCATCGAGATTGGAGTTGGGTTCGTCGAGGACCACCAGGAACGGATCGCCATACAGCGCGCGCGCCAGCGCAATGCGCTGACGCTGGCCGGCTGAAAGCGCGGTTCCGCCCTCTCCGATCTGCGTCTCGTAGCCATTGGGGAGACCGATGATGAGCTCGTGGACGCCCGCGGCGCGGGCGGCTGCGACAATGGCCTGCGGGTCCGGCCCGGGATCGAAGCGCGCGATATTGTCGGCAACCGTTCCCGCGAACAGTTCGACGTCTTGCGGAAGGTAGCCTATGTAGCGGCCCAGCCGCTCCGACGACCACTGGTCGAGAGCGGCGCCGTCCAGCTTGATACGGCCCGCCAGCGGTCGCCATGCGCCGACCAGCCCGCGAACCAGACTCGATTTGCCGGAACCGCTTGGTCCTATGATGCCTAGCACCGAGCCGGCATCCAGGCTGAATTCCACACCTTGCACGATGATGCGTTGCGCGCCCGGCGCACCGATCGCGATGCGCTCCACAGTCAACTTCGACCCGGGCACCGGAAGCGCCATCGGTTGAGCGTCCTGCGGCAACCGGGCGAGCAATTTGCTCAGCCTGCTCCAGCTCTGTCGCGCCCCGACGAAGTTGCGCCAATGGGCGATGGCAAGATCGACGGGCGCCAGCGCACGGCCTACAAGGATGGAGCCGGCGATGATGATCCCGGAGGTCGCCTCGCCCTCGATCACAAGCCAGGCGCCCACACCCAGCATCGCCGACTGAAGCATCAGTCGCAACGCACGAGCGAAACTGCCGAAACCGCCAACGATGTCGCTGACACGCTGTTGCAGCGCAAGATGCTCGCGGCTCGCTTCGCGCCAGTGGTCGTGCAGGCGCCTGCCCATGCCCATCGCCTGAAGCACCTCCGCGTTGCGCCGGCTGGCCTCGGCCAAGCTGTTGCGCCTCACGCTGCTTAGAACCGCGGCGCCCATCGGTCTGCGTGTGAGGATCTCCGTGGCGACCGTCAGCGTCACCAGCACCAACGCGCCGCAAGCGGCGGTTGTCCCGAGGGTCGGATGAAGGCTCCAGATGATCGCCAGATAGAAGGGCAGCCAGGGAAGATCGAACAGGGTGCCAGGCCCGGCACTCGACAGAAAAGTACGGATGTTGTCGAGATCGCGTTGCGGCTGCAATCCATCTCCCTGCTGGCCGATGTACAGGGGCAATTTCGAAACGGCGGTGAATACGCGTCCCCCAACCGCTTCGTCCAACTCAGCACCGATCCGGTTCATGATGCGGGCGCGCACGAGGTCGATGACCGCCTGCCCGGCAAACAGAACGCCGGCCAGTATTGCCATGGCGATCAGAGTGGGGACGCTGCGGCTCGGCAGCACCCTGTCGTAGACCTCCAACATGAACATTGCGCCGGTCAGCATGAGGATGTTGCTCACGCCGCTGAAAACTGCAACGCCCGCGAAGGCTGCCTTGCAGGAGCGCAACGCACTGGCCAGTTCGGAGCCGGGCGCCGGTTCCTTGGTCGAGGACGGGGCGCCGGCGTTCGCGAATGCGCCGGGCAAGTCGCTTCTTCGTCTCCGCCTTGCGCTGCGGACGGCTGCCATGAGGAGACCAAGGGCCACGACCGCCACGAAAACCTGGAGGGCGCCCGGACCGGCCAGCAGGGCCTGCAGGTCGTAAAAATAGCGCCAGCCAGCCACGAGGTCCGTCCAGGGTCGCGTCTGCGAAACCCTGGCGAGATCAACAAAGCGTGGCAGAAACTCCGCACCCGCAAGCGCGGCGGCGAGGAGGAGCAGGATTGCAGCGGGAAGTCGGACGATGAGGCGGCGGCGCGGGGCCTTGCTCGACTTCTTGCGGCGCGCAGTTGTGCGGGGGCGCTTTGGCGGCCGCTGCTTCGTCTTGGCATGGAAATTCGCCCGGCGGGGACGCGCTCCAAAGGCCGTCAATGCTGTGCCAAAGATCACGTCAAAATTCCGAAGATATCTGCTGCTCTATTGGCCGACCATGCTGCGCTGGACGGCCGGATTTTGCACTTTGGGAGAGATACCAGAGTCCGGAGCGTAGAACCCCTTGTTGGCCACGACGGAAACCTCGATGACGTCGCCGGCTCTCACTTCCGTGTTTTGATCGGCGACGATGTCGTGGGCGATCTTCTGGTCGCGCCTGAAGATGGAAATCCTCACCGAGCCCTGCAGGTCGTCGAAGGTTCTCTGTTCGCCGTAAGTGAAGATAAAGAGAAGCTTGTCGGCCACGTATCTGATTTGACTTTGGATTTTTCCGAGCTCAACTTGCGCGTCCTGGGTCTGGCCGATCAATTCCATTTCGTGACTTTGGTGCTTCTTTCGCAGCTCGCTTTCAGCGTTCAGCATCGCCTGCTGCGCCTGTTCCTGCTGCAATTCCGTCTGCGCCAGTTCAGCCCGATAGCTGGTATGTGCTCGTTCCGCCGTCAACACATTCGAGTTCGTTATCAAACCCTTTTCCCGCAGAGACCGGGCAGACTGCAGTTCTTGCAGTTGGATGTTCGCGGTCTTTTCACGTTCTTCTCTGGCCGCGGCTAGCATGGCCGCTTCCTTCTTCGCCCGATCCAGCGAGGCCTCCAGGTAGGAAACGTCATCCCGATACGCGGCAAGGCGGGCGTCCAGCTGCTGCTGTTCGGACGCGATGATGCCGTCAATCAATTGCCCGCCAAACTCGACGGGCGAATCGGGAGGAGCGACGAAGGACTTTTCCAGTCGACTTTCCGCCTGAAGCCGGGCAAGACGGACCTTCAGTCGATATTCTTCAAGCGCCAGGTTTGAGCGCGCGCTTCGCAGATCAGCTATTTCCAGGGCCGGCTCCGTGTTGCCCACAGCGCTGGCGCGAAACCCGCCTGCTATGGCGAGTGCATGGCGAACCGTTATTCCGGGTTGAAACGGATAGGATCCAGGGTGGGCCACCGTTCCGGAGATAAAAAATGGCCGGTATTGTCCGATCTCCACTTTCACGAACGGCTGGAGGATCAGCTTCTGCTGCTGAAATGCTTGCTGGATGGCTTGCGAGAGGGCAACGGTGGTCAGGCCGCGCGCTTTGATATCACCCAACATTGGCAGTGAGATCGAGCCCCGATCATCGACCACGACCTCCAGCGGATAGGATTGTTCGCCGATCACGGACACACGCAGGATGTCACCGGTGTCGAAGGTGTATCCATCCGCGCGGGAGGCACTTGCGGTGAGCAGTACAATGGCAACGGCAAGCCCACCGATCATTGCGAGCATGCTGCCGACCGCGGGTTCGAAGTTGGAAATTAGCCGTCGGCACCAGTCCTTCATGCGCAGAGGCTTGGAAGGAAATTGCTGGTCAACACGCATACGCATCGTCGGTACTCCGGTTGTCTAGCCTGCTGCCATCGAGACCCGCCGACATTCGCCGGCGGGCGCGTGACAGGAGGTTCTTCCTATGGTTCGAGAAGTAAGCCTGCATTGCGAACTCCATCGGAGCAGCAAAGGCTGATCAAAATCCGTGCAGCCCGAAGGTTTGCCCGGCGAGGCGGTCGCGAATTCTTGCCTCGTTTGGCCTCGCGGCCGAAGGGGCGGGCTCCAGCACGGATTGATAAATCTGCTCGACGCTTTCGCACATGGCGTCCAGCCCCCAGGACGACAGGTCGGTGCGTTTCGCGCCGTCGGCCAGTTGAGTGCGGTGCTGCTGGTTCTCCAGAAGACCGGCGACAGCCGCCGCCGCGGCGCCCACATCCTCGGCCGGGGTCACAATTCCGTTCACGCCATGGCGGACAACCTCTTCCACGCCGGGCAAATGCGAGACCACGCTGGCTCGACCGCCGGCCAAATACTGCATCATGACGCGAGGCAATCCCTCTCGCATCGAGGTCAGTACGCACACGTCCGCCAGGCTGATCAGTCGTTCGGGCTCGCTATGGTAGCCGATCATGCGAATGTTGTTTGCGAACCGGGATCGTTCAATCGCCGATTCAACGTCCGAACGCGCCGGTCCGTCACCGGCGAGGAGCAGTCGCACGTTTGGAACTCGGTCAACGACTTTGCCGAATGCCTCAATGAACTCGACGTGGCGTTTTCTCGGTTCCAGCGCGGCCAACATCAGAACCACCGGCGGCTTTGGCTCCCCGGCAGCCGTCCCCAGGAGCAGATGCGGATCTTGCGGCCATCGCGCGTTCGCGAAGCGTGCCAGATCGAAGCCGGAATGGACGACATGGTGCTGATCGGGGCTGCCCAGATGATTGGCGATGCAGATGTCGCGCATAGCCTGACTGACATCGATGAAAGCGCGCGTGAACTTCGCGGCCAGGCGTTCGGCGGCCAGGAACACCAGCCTCTGCCCGCGGCCGACATGCACGAAAGGCAAGATGTGGACGCCATGTATGATGCCGGGGATATTGGCTTCCTTGGCGGCGAGGCGGCCGACAATGCCGGCTTTGCTTTGATGGGTGTGCACGATGTCGGGCCGCCAATCACGCATAAGGCGGGTGAGTTGCCTGAAGGCGGAAACGTCGCGGGACGGCGAGATCGGATTGATGAGTTTTTCCAGCGTCACCAGTCGAAGGGCTCCGGCAAGGGATGCCCGTAACCTCGGGTCGTATTCCGCGCCATGAACCAACAGCACTTCATGGCCGTGCCGCGCCTGAGCGAGACAGCAAGCCAACGTGTTCTCCTCGGAGCCGGCTCGAAGCAGTCTGGTGATCACATGGACGATCTTCATTTGCTTGTTCCTCAGGGACATGAAATCCGAAGCGGCGGGAGATCGAGGGGATCGAGCGGGAGTATCGCCGGGCGCCTTCCGCGGCTTTCGGGGCACGGGCCGGGCTCGCCTGTGGTTCGGTGCGATCGCGTAAAAGCTGCACGTCGGGGATGATGCGGGACGGTTGGACCGCCCGATTTGCCTCTCAGAGAGACCGCCAGATATGCCTGAACAACTCTTGGCCGACGGCCTCTATGCCGGCGCTAGCGTCAACGGTCCGGATATCCTTGTCCTTCGCCCGCAGTTCCGCCATCAGCGATAGCCGCGCGTCGAACGCTTCTTTCCTGATGTCCCCGGGCTTTCGCTGTTCGGAGACCGCAAAGTCTGAAACGAGGTGCAAAACGAGGTGTGGGCGGCGTTCCGCCATCTTCTCGTAGAGTCGCTGCTCAAGCCGGGCGAGAACTGACAGGCCTGGGACGGAGAACAGGCGAGCGGGAATGGTCGGCCCGTCCAGATATCCCCTGCCGAGCGCCTGCGGCCACCGGTCGCAAATGACGATCATGCCGCGCGTCGACCATCGATGTGCGCGTTTCACTACAGCGTATCGCTCAAACGCGATCAAAACCGCCCAAAACGCCAACGCGGCAGCGACAAATCCTCCCTTCGACCAAGCCCGGCCGGAGGAATCGTTGCCATCGTTCTGGGCCAGGGACTTGAGGCGCCGTCTATGGGGAGAGACGACGGCCTGCAGTGCCTTGCGAAGCCGCCATCCATTGCCATCGCCAGTTCCGACATAGACTTGGGCACATCCGAATTTCCACCCGAATATCTGCCTCAGCCAGGTAGCCTGAGTGCTCTTGCCCATGCCATCGGGACCTATCAAGGCCACCACGAATCCACCAGCTGCGGGCCGTCTCTTCGGTGGAAAGCGCCCCGGCATCAAGCGGTGGAGGGATCTCAGGGCGAGATAGCAGGTCTTGCGCACCAGATGGACCGCCGCATCGGCGATAGCGGGGCGTCCCGTATAGCCACACATTTCGCGGATCGAACGCCGCAGCCTAGCCAGATCTCCGCGGTGGGCGGTCAAGCCGTCGGCGCTTTGCAGGAACCTGCAGCGCACCGTTCTTGCGCCGTCAAACGTGCAGTCGACGACCTGCAAGCCGTGCTCGTCCGACGTGGACGGCAGGCGCGCAAAGTGCTGCTTCCAACCCTCGTCGAGGGTGATCCATTGCCTCCATGGAAGCGCCGAGGCGCGGAAGGCGAAGCGGGCAATCGCTATTCGAAGCTCGTCTTCGGGAGAGACCACCGGAACCGATACTCCGTCGACGCAAATCGCCTCCCATCGCGTGATCGCCGCATAATCGAAAGCCGGATAGCGCTTGCGAAATTCCCGGCCGACGCGGGCACCGATATGCATGTCGAGATGGAGATAGCGGCCATGCGTGAAGTCAGGCAGGAACCAGTCTTCTCTGCCGGCACAGACATTATCGTAGCAGGAGAGGCTCACGCCGCGCCGGCCGTGCAATTGACAGACGATAGAGCAGAAGAGCGGGTAGTCATGCTTGTCCAAAAGGACATCCAGATCATCCCGGCCGGCAAATCCGTCGTGCACGGACGCGAGATCCTGAATAATTCCGTACCTCACGCCAGCTTCATTGAGTGCTCGAAACAGTTCGCTGGCAATCGGCAGTGCCGGCGCCGTTTCGATCGGCCTGAAAGGAGTGTCTCCGTCAGTTTGATACGGCGCTGCACCTGAGTGGCTGCCCAATGCGCCCGCGCCAACAGTCTTCGCCGACGCTGAAACATTCGCTCCCGGCGCCAACGTTTCCGCCACGATCTCCGCCTTGGCCTCCGTAGCCCAGCGTCGATACTGCTGCGGCTGCAGACGATCCCGAAGGTCTCCGGCCGCGGCCGGAGGGAAGGCTGCCGATTTGGACTTGCGTGGTGTTTGCAAGAGATTTCTCGTGATTGGTCGCGGGCGAGCGTCACCCGCTCGTCGTCGCCGGAAACGTCGTGGAACTGGCGTGCGGTAAGTCCAAGCCCCTCGGTGGGCTGGTGTTCCTGGGATGTCGAACGACCAATCGTCTCAGTGCCGGCCCGCAGGTTCTGACATCACCTTCGCAGGCTACCGCACCGAGGGTGAATTGGGTGCCAACTCATCACTCCCTGCCGAGTATTTCGGCATCTGTGTAACGAAAGCGGTGAGTAAAAACTCACCGGGTAGTTTCAAGACACTATCGACAACTTGTCCCGATCAATAGTGATAGGAGTAGACCGGTTCATGATGTCGAGAAGGATTCTGACCGCTCCGGCGCTTCCGACATGATCAAGAATCCCGAGCTGGTCCGAAAATGGCCCGTCTATGATCCTGATTTTCTGGCCCGGCCTCAACAGGATGTCCGGGTGCAAAATCCCGTCCTCATCGGTTGCCGATATCAAGGATTCAACCACCCCATAAGGCGCCGGTACCGGCATGCCCTTGCTCATGACGAGCTTTCGGACGCCCACGGTCGAGTTGATCGGGTACCAACTCTGCTGATGGACAGCCAGGGAGACGAACAGATAGCAGTCGAAATACGCGCTGGAGACGGTCCTGACCCTGCGGGCGTGCCGGACGGTTCGCCTGCGCTTGGGCAGATAGGTCCGGAAGTTCTGCGATAGCAGGTGCCGCTCGGCAAGGCTCTCGGAATGCTGGTGCGTCTGGACCACGCACCAGCGCGCAGCTTCGCCGCCGTGACTTTTGTCCGCCGAGTCAGGAAAACCGTTGTTGCAGGAGTTAGTGTGCAGCATGACGCAATACTGTGTCTTTCCCTAATTGAGGTAGTAACTGTCCGAGACACTGCTTTCGAGCGACGTGTAACGGCCGTATCTGGGCAGCTTTGGTTCGTCCACCATCGTCAGGGCAATGCCCGCAAGCTTGGACCGATCGCCAAGATGTCGAATTCCTTCGGCAACGGCTTCGCGCGAGGTTTCCCGCCACCTCACGACGAAGACGACCTTGTCGACATGCCTGGCCAGGATCGAGGCATCGGCCGCGGGTCCGACGGGTGGTGCGTCAATGATCACCGTGTCGAATTTTCCCCGAACTTCTTCAAGCAGCGAGCGCATTCGCGCCGAAGCAAGAAGGGCAGGCGGGTTGCGGGTTCTTGCTCCTGCGGGCAGCATGGATATGCCCGAGCGTTCGTCCAGATGGATCGCGTTTGCGGCCTTCACCGGCAAGGTCAGGAGATCGACCAATCCGACCTTGTCAGCCATGCCGAAGAAGGCCGTGGCGGCCGAGAGGCGCAAGTCCGCGTCGATGACCAGAACCCGTTCGCCGTCGGCAGCCGCCGAGCAAGCCAGGCTCAATGCCAGCGTTGTCTTGCCTTCGCCGGGCATCGCCGATGTCACGAGCACCAGGCGCGGCGAACGGTCCAGTTCCGGCGTGGCCTGGATACCGAGGCGAAGCCGCCGCACCGCTTCGCTGTACCTGGAGAGCGGTTTGCGCTCGAGATAGGCCACAGGCTGAGCATGGACGTCTTTCGACCAGCCTGACATCCTTGGCATCGACGCAAGAACCGGAACGGCCAATTCTTCCTCGATCTGCTTCTTTGCCATGAAGCCGGAAGCGAAGAGTTCACGCAGAACGGCGCCGGCGCCCCCGAAGAAGATGCCGAAAACCACACCCAAAGCCGCAAAAAGAGGCCTGTTTGGGAAGCTCGGAGCGCCAGGAACGCTGGCATCGGTGATTACACGCACGCCGCTGTTGAGGAGGGTGGATTTCTCCTCGGTGAGCTTGGCGCGCGACAGGAACGTCTCGAAGAGTTCCTTGTTCGCGGCCGCGATCCTCTCCAGATCGCGTAACTGGACGCCAACCTGACCTTCGATTTCGGAGCGGTTGGATACCGAGTCCAGGGCGCGAGCCAGAGAAGCCTCCCGAGCTTCGGCCGCGTCGACCTCGTTCTTCAGATTGCCGATCAGGCGCTGGACTTCGGCGGCGATCTGTCCCTCGATGTCGCGGCGCTCGGCCTGAGCGGACAAGACCTCGGGATGCCGCTCGCCATACTTCAATTTGAGGTCGGCTTCCCGCCGGGTCACTCCGGAGAGCTGAGCCCTGAGCGCGTTAATCACCACCGACTGCAGCACGTCCGGAATCGACTGGATGTCGCCTCCGGCAGCCTGTACCTTGCTAACTTGCTGATATTGCGAACGTTTCTCGGACAACTCGGCGCGAGCATTGATTAGGGCGACGTTCAACTCGGACAGTTGCTGGTCAGTCAAGCTGCCCGCCTGCGTCGCTACTAGATTGTGATCGATCCGAAACTTCTGGACAGCTTGCTCCGAGCGGCTGAGCTCCGCTCGCAGATAGGCGGCCCGATCGCTGAGCCACGAGGAGGCCTTCTGGACCCCTTCGTAACGGGACCTTATTCGATCTGCCACATAGGCCTGGGCAATCGCGTTCGCGAGCGATGCCGCTTTTTCCGGATCGTAAGCGCCTACATCAAGCTCAATGACGTTGCCAAGCCCGACGCGCGAAACTCCCAGCGCGTTCTGGAGCCATATCAATGCTCCCGGTCCTATCTTGGGGTCTTCCGCCAGCTTTTGGCTGTCGACGACCTGCTGAAGAAGTGACGCAGACCTCAAGACAGCGATCTGACTTTCAATGAATGTTGGATTGTCAGAAAAATCGGAATTGGAGTAATCCTGTGGAGTCATATAGTCGATCGGAGCGTCGAGCAATATCTGAGAGACGCCGGTGTATGTTGTCGGAAGAGTATATGCGGCAGCCATAAACAGTGTGAAAGTGATGACGGCAATTCCGCACACCAGCTTCCACCGACGAAGAAAGAAATCGAAGACTTCCCTGACGTCGAGGGGCAGGAATTCCCGAATCATCCTCGGATTATCAGTTGGACTGGCCATTTCCCGAATCCTCACGATCGACAGCACAACTCCCAGCCCTTCAGCGTCGGCTGAATGGCGTTCATTTCAAAATGGGTCGGGCAGCTAGCCGTTATGCGCTCTCAAACGCATGAATCGTAAGGGTTGGTGTCCCGCCGACATGTCCAAATCGCTCTTCTGCGCCCACTCACCGATCGCGTCACCGGTAAGGCAGAAACATATCAGCTTCGCGGACATCGCCGCCATTACCATTATTGAGTAGTAACTCGGCTAAAGGTCGATCTGGTCTACCCCGTATGCCTCTCCGAGCTTTAAGAAGTCGCCGAGACACCTTCCTCTCGCCCTTCAGGGAGGTCCACTACAACGCTACGATCGTCAAGGATGCTCCTGACGATGAGAGAAGCGGCCGGCCTCGGCAGTTCTGAGGTTGACATGGACACTTATAGCGAAGTCGTTCCGAGTTTTGCAGGTTGGGTGCTCGACGGTCCCGGGGTCATTCTTCTGCTGGCGGCAACCCTGCCGCTGATGCTTCTTCTTAAGGGCCGGCAGCTGGGCTACGGGACCCTTGCCGTCATTATCGGCACTGTCATGTTGCTTTTGTTGGGTATCGAGAATTGGGCGGGAGCGGTCGCCGCTCTTCTCGCCTATTGCGTCCTCGTTTCATTGGCCTTGCTTTCCACCTGGAGGCGTATGAAGCAAATCGAGGACCGCCTCGCATTGGTCGCGTCGGCAATAGACGGCCTGGAAGTCGCCGAGGAGCGGCGACAGACCTACAGCGTCAGGCGTTCGCGCCGGAAGCCGGAAGCCGGAGCAATGGTGCAAACCGTCGCGGTCGGCGCGACGGACAATCCAGAGAACGAGACGCGATATATCCCAGGGCCGCCTTGGCAAGAGCTGCAAGCGCCCGGTCCGCGACCCGAATCCGCGGCTCCGGCGTCAACGCAATCGGCAGGGCGCGATTTTGCCTCATCGACGGGTGGGAGCCCCTGACAAAAGGTTCGAAGACAAGGATCGGGTGTTCCGGCGGCAGGTTCTCGGGCAGCTGTCCGGACCGACAGCGCGGTTCAACTTTTCGCTGCATCCGCAGCGTCGCGCGTAATGACGAGACTCTGCCGGCCTCCCGCCGGGGGTTTGCGATGGTCCAGACGATACTGTCGGGCGCAGTATGCGGGATCGGTGCGGTGGGGCCTGCATTTCGACGGCATGCGGGCACGCCGCGGCATGCTGCTTGGCATCGGTGCGGCACGAGCTGTTGTTCCGAAGTCATCGTGCGCTGCAAGCCAAAGCTGTGCTGCCTGAGCGACTTTAATATACCAAGGGTGTAGGGTTGTACCAAAAGGTGGTAGACTGCGCTGCAATTCGGATGAGGTGACAGATGGAACTTTTTGCCTAGTCGATAGTTGCAGCTTCAGGTTGACCCGGGGGGGTGGATCATGGGCTTGGGCGATTCGGGGAAATGAACTTATCGAAGCAGGTTGGATTGGTGAAAGGACCCACGCTTGCTGACGCAAGCTGGGAAAGGGGAATCTCTGTACTGCCAGGAGCCGTGCGCCGCACCTATGCGGCCAACGCGACTATTGCAGGCGAATACCACACCAAATCCTCTATTCTGATTATGATCGCCGGCTGGGCGGCATTTGCGAAGACATTGCCAAATGGCTCACGTCTCATCGTCGATTTTGCGCTTCCTCGCGAAATTGCGGTGATCGAGTTCGCCGGAAAAGCGGGCGATACGGTGACGGCCCTCTCGGACGTTATCGCGATCGAGCTGGCCGGCCCCGTCCGTACATGTTCTGCGCGTTACCCGCAGTCCATCTGCGAAGCAATCCTGCGGGCTGAGGCGGATCGATATTCAAGGGTTGCGGAACACCTGGCAAGCGTCAGCAGAAGGGGTGCCGTTGAGCGTACGGCCCATTTCCTTCTCGAACTGGCCTGCCGCTCACATCGATCGGCAACGAGCTATCCGGCCCGCTTTGAATGCCCGCTGACCCAGGGCGAACTGGCCGATGCATTGGGACTTTCGGCTGTGCATGTGAGTCGCGTGTTGAAAACGTTGCGACAGACCGCCCTGGCCTCATTCCGTTACGGGGTCATCGAGTTGCACGATCTTCCGGGACTGATCAAAACAGCCGGATTTGATCGGTCCTACATTTCAAGCTGATGCAAGGCGCTCAGGCCTGGCACGGGCAGTTCAGAGCGCGGAAGTGCTGAACTGCCCAAACCGTTAGGGCCAAATCGTCTCCTTCCGGCAGCCTATTCTTCCAGCGCAAGCCCCAATTCGGCGCGCCGTCGCAGCCAAAGACTTGCGCGGTAGCGAGGATCCCGGGTGCGGTCATGGATCGTATCCAGGATGCGCAGAATGCGGGCAGGGCCGAGCTTGTTGCCCCACTCCAGAGGTCCGTGGGGATAGCCGAGCCCCAGCCGTACGGCGGCGTCCACATCCGCCGCCGATGCAATCTTTTGCTCGACGATCTCGCTGCCGATATTGACGATCATCGCGACCACGCGCTGGCAGACCGCGCCGCAACTATCGCTCACCAGGGTCGCCTTGCGGCCGGCGCTTTTGGCAAGCGCGAGGGCGGCGCTCCTAGCCGTATCGGATGTCGCCGCCGACGCGACGAGCGTGACGTGACGGTCCATGCCGAAATAGGGATCGAACCCGACGCATAGTGAAGATGAGAGGCCAAGACGCATCGCGGCGCCGGCGACATCGTGCCCCTCCAACCCTACGAGGATGAGGCCGTCCCGCCCTAGCGCCTGATCCTGGAGACCGCAAACAGTGGCGCCGGCCGACGCGACCAGTTTTTGCATTTCGCCGGTGTCATTGTCGGCCAGAACGGTGACGCGATCCGGAATCCCGGCGGTCTCCGCCGGCTGTGTCGATGCGGGCGGAACGGCTTGCCGGCTGCCGTCGTAGGCATAGAAGCCGCGTCCGGTCTTGCGCCCGAGCAGGCCCGCAGCCACACGCTGCGCCGCGATGACGGAAGGGCGGTAACGCGGATCCTGATAGAACTGGTTGTAGACACTCTCCATCACTGGGTGGGAGACATCGAGCCCGGTGAGGTCCATCAATTCGAAGGGGCCCATCCTGAAGCCGGCGGCGTCGCGCAGGATCGCATCGATCTCGGCGATCGAGGCCACGCCCTCCCGCAGCATGGCCAGGGCCTCGGTGCCGAAGGCGCGGCCGGCGTGATTGACGATAAAGCCGGGCGTGTCGCTGGCGACGACGGGCCGGTGGCCGAAGCGGGCCGCAAGCTCGACCAGCGTGTGCTCCACCTCAGGCGCCGTGTGAGCTCCTGAGACGACCTCGACCAGTTTCATCACGGGCACGGGATTGAAGAAATGGTAGCCGGCAATCCGCTCAGGTCGCTTGGCCGCGGAAGCGATCGCCGTGACGGACAGCGAAGAGGTGTTGGTCGCGATGATGGCGTCCGGCCTGACGATTGTCTCCAGCGCCTCGATGAGCTGACGTTTGGGCTCGAGACGTTCGACAATAGCTTCCACCACCAGATCGGCGCCTGCCAGTCGCCCAAGTGTTTCGGCAGGTTCGATATGGGCGAGCAGCTTCTCGACTACCTCCGAGCTGACTTTGCCGGCGGCTGCCCTGGCGCGCTGACGCGACGCGATTTGCTCGATGGCCGCCGCCGCCTTTCCGGGGGCATCATCGACCATCATCACATCGATGCCTGCCGCCGCCAGGACCTCCGCTATGCCGGAACCCATCACCCCGGCGCCTACGACACCGGCTTTCCCGATCCGACTGGTGGGCTCCCCTCCCGCGCCTGCCAAGTCAGCGCCCCTTGAACGAGGGTCCGCGCTTCTCAAGGAAGGCGGCAATGCCCTCCTGTTTGTCCGCGGTATCGAAAAGCAGCTGGAAGGCTTTGCGTTCCAGCCTCAAGGCGGTTTCCAACGGAGCGTCTTCGCCGTTGACGACCGCCTCCTTGATCTGCTCGACGGCCAGCGGCGGAAGACGGCCGATCCTCTCAGCGATTTGCAGCGCATGCTGCAAGGCCTGGCCCTCATCCGTCAGGGTGCTGACCAAGCCGGCACGCTCGGCATCCTCGGCCGAAAACATGTCGCCGGTGAGAAGGAGCATCAGCGTCTTGTATTTGCCGATTGCCCTGAGCAGGCGCTGGGTGCCGCCGGCGCCCGGCATCAAGCCGAGCTTGACTTCAGGCTGACCAAAAGTGGCTGTCCGTGCGGCGATGATGATGTCGGCGTGCATGGCAAGCTCGCACCCGCCGCCCAGCGCGAAGCCTTCGACCGCGGCAATGACCGGCTTCGGGCACCTGGCGATCGCGTCCCAGTAGCGGTGGGTGCGCTGCAGAAGCATGTCGGCCGAGCCGAGCTTTTCGAACGCTTTTATGT
>NZ_RZSR01000099.1:0-9934 GCF_004023265.1 Mesorhizobium sp. M1A.F.Ca.IN.020.06.1.1 | reverse complement strand
GCTACGGACGGCGCCACGCCGTCGGCCGACCGCTTTGCCGCGCTCGACGCGTTGCGTCGCAGGGTGGCCATCCAGTCTTGCGCCGATGCCGGCGAGGGGGCCAAGGCGCGGCGCGTCCTGTTTTCATTGGACCTGCCGGCCATCGATCTGCGTACCGCGCTCGACGCGCTCGACAATTTCGAGCGCGCCATCGTCGAGCATGACGACCGGCCGGTCGTCGCTGCGCGACGGCTGAGATGCCTCGCGGTCCTGGACGGCATCGTCGGCGGCTGAAAAGGCGCATGGTCAAGGCGGTTCCGAGACAACCGCGCAGCGGTTTTCCGGAATCCGGGAGGAGCGGTATTCCAGAGCGGAGCTGCGCCGCCGGCCTATCGGTCATTGCGTAGGCGAAGTCTGGGATTGTTTTCCAGGATAAATTTGGATCAGCAGGTGTTTCGTCGCGTCCGCCTCTGGCCTGCCGGTCATCTCCCCCACTTGGGCGGAGATTGGCAGCGTCGGCGCCGCGCTTGCCGGGTCGGTTAAGGGGAGCACTGCAGCCGTCTCGCCCTCAAACAGCACCACCTGCGTCGCCAGCGCGGCGGTCGTGGCGACCTGGAAGAAGATGAAGGCGAGGGCGAAATAGCGGATCACGGGGCTCAGAACGCTTCGGCCGGCAACTGGTTCCCTGATTGGGCTCGGGACCGGTGCCCGGAACACGGCGAGCCGTCCTCCAGGCCTGGCTCTTGCGAAGCGCCGACGTCCGGTGCAAAAGCCCGCCCATGCTTATCATCAACGACCTCTCGCTGCGCATGGCGGGGCGCCTGCTTCTCGATCATGCCTCGCTGACCCTGCCGGCCGGCACCAAGGCCGGTCTCGTCGGCCGCAATGGCACCGGCAAGACGACACTGTTCAAGGCAATCACCGGCGATTTCCCCTCCGAGACCGGCTCGATCAGCCTGCCGAAAAACACCCGCATCGGCCAGGTCGCACAGGAAGCGCCGGGCACCGAGGAGCCGCTGATCGACATCGTGCTGAAAGCCGATGTCGAGCGGCAGGCCTTGCTGGAAGAGGAGAAGACCGCGACCGATCCGCACCGCATCGCGGAAATCCACACACGGCTCGCCGACATCGATGCGCATTCGGCCGAATCCCGCGCCGCCACCATCCTTGCCGGCCTCGGCTTCGACGATGCGGCGCAGAAGCGCCCGGCTTCGTCCTTCTCCGGCGGCTGGCGCATGCGCGTGGCCTTGGCCGCCGTGCTGTTCTCCGAACCCGATCTTCTGTTGCTCGACGAGCCGACCAACTATCTCGACCTCGAAGGCACGCTCTGGCTCGAGAACTATGTCGCAAAGTATCCGCACACGGTTTTGCTCATCTCGCACGATCGCGACCTGCTCAACCGCGCGGTCAATTCGATCGTCCATCTCGACCAGAAGAAGCTGACCTTCTGGCGCGGCGGCTACGACCAGTTCGAGCGCCAGCTCACCGAGCAGCGCGAGCTGCAGGAAAAGAGCCGCGTCAAGCAGGAAGCGCAGCGCAAGCATATGGAATCCTTCGTCGAGCGTTTTCGCGCCAAGGCCTCGAAGGCCAGGCAGGCGCAATCGCGGCTGAAGGCGCTGGAGAAGATGAAGCCGATCGCCGCGGTGGTGAACGACACGGTGCGGCCGTTCTCCTTCCCCGAGCCGGTGAAGACGGTGGCCTCGCCGATCGTGGCGCTCAACGGCGTCAATGTCGGCTACACCGAGGGCAATCCGGTGCTGAAGAAGATGACGCTGCGCATCGATGCCGACGATCGCATCGCGCTGCTCGGCGCCAACGGCAACGGCAAATCGACGTTCGCCAAGATGCTCGCCGGCCGCCTCAAAGCCGAGACCGGCACGATGACGGTGGCGCCGGGCCTGAAGGTGGCGATCTTCGCGCAGCACCAGCTCGACGATCTGCGTCCCGAGGAAAGCGCCTATGAGCATGTGCGCCGGCTGATGCCCGATGCGCCGGAAGCCAAGGTGCGCGCCCGCGTTGCGCAGTTCGGGCTCTCGACCGAGAAGATGAATACCGCGGCGAGAGATCTGTCCGGTGGCGAGAAGGCGCGTCTCCTGATGGGGCTCTCGGCCTTCGAGGGGCCGAACCTCTTCATCTTCGACGAGCCCACCAACCACCTCGACATCGACAGCCGTGAATCGCTGATCCATGCGCTCAACGATTTTTCAGGCGCGGTGATCCTCATCTCGCACGACCGGCATCTGCTCGAGGCCACCGCCGATCGCCTCTGGTTGGTCAAGGACGGCGCGGTCAATCCTTATGACGGCGACCTGGAGGATTACAAAACGCTGGTCACCGGCGTTTCCTCCAATCGCCGCGAGCAGAAGGAGGCAGACAGGGCATCCAAGGCCGACCGTCGCCGCGAGGCCGCCGCCCGGCGCTCGGCGCTCGAGCCTCTAGCCAAGGAGATCCGCGCCACCGAGGCGCTGATGGACCGCATCCGCAAGCGCATCGACCTGATCGAGGACGAGCTCGCCAATCCGGCGATCTACGAGAAGGACCCCTCGACCGCGACGCGGCTGGCCAAGGAGCGCTCGCAGCTTGCCCACACACTTGCCCTCAACGAGGACAAGTGGCTGACGATGTCGGCGGAATATGAGGAGGGGATCGCGGAGTAGGGCGGTTCCCCTTCTCCCCTTGTGGGAGAAGGTGGATCGGCGCGAAGCGCCGAGACGGATGAGGGGTGTTGGATGGAGTGACGCGCCGAACAACAGGCGGCTTCGATCGCCCATTTCTTTGTCGTAGCGATCCTTCCAACACCCCTCATCCGACCGAGCTTCGCTCGGCCACCTTCTCCCACAAGGGGAGAAGGAGGAGCCCCATCTGGCCCTACACCTCTCCCGCAAAACCCGCTACACACCCTGGCATGAACCAGCACGCCAAGCTCGGGATCGGCCATTCGGCCTGTCCGCATGACTGTCCTTCCACCTGCGCGCTCGAGGTGGAGCTGCTCGACAATAACCGCATCGGCCGCGTCCACGGCGCGAAAGCGAACAGCTACACGGCAGGAGTCGTTTGCGCCAAGGTCGCGCGATATGCGGACCGCGTCCATCACCCCGACCGGCTGCTGAAGCCGCTGGTGCGCGCGGGCGGCAAGGGGGAGGGCGCCTGGAAGGAAGCCAGTTGGGAAGCGGCGCTCGACCTCGTCGCCGAGAAGTTCATCGCGGCCGAAGAGAAATACGGCTCGGAGACGGTCTGGCCCTATTTTTACGCCGGTACGATGGGATTGGTGCAGCGCGACGGTATCGAGCGGCTGCGGCACGCGAAGAGATATTCGGGCTTCTTCGGCTCGATCTGCACCAATCTCGCCTGGACCGGCTGGATGATGGGAGCGGGCGCTCTGCGCGGCCCCGATCCGCGTGAGATGGCGAAGTCCGACTGCGTGGTGATCTGGGGCACCAATGCCGTTGTTACCCAGGTCAACGTCATGACCCATGCGACGAGGGCGCGAAAAGAGCGCGGCGCCAAGATCGTCGCCATCGACATCTACGACAACGCCACCATGAAGCAGGCCGATCTCGGCCTGGTGCTCAAACCCGGCACCGACGGCGCGCTGGCTTGCGCGGTCATGCATGTCTTGTTCCGCGACGGCATGGCCGACCGCGCCTATCTGGAAAAATACACCGACGATCCGCGCGGGCTGCAAGAACATCTGAGGACGCGCACGCCCGAATGGGCGGCGGCAATCACGGGTCTGACAGTCACCGAGATCGAGACCTTCGCGCATCTGGTCGGCACAACGAAGAAGACCTACTTCCGCCTCGGCTACGGTTTTGCGCGCCAGCGCAACGGCTCGGTCAATATGCATGCCGCCTCATGCATCGCGGCGGTTACCGGCGCCTGGCAATATGAGGGAGGCGGCGCCTTTCACTCCAATTCCGGCATCTTCAAGCTGAATCAGGATGTGCTCGAAGGCACCGCGATGCGCGACCCGAAGGTGCGCTATCTCGACCATTCGCGCATCGGCCCGGTGCTGACCGGTGCCGAGGATGCGCTTTATGGCGGTCCGCCGGTGACGGCGATGCTGATCCAGAACACCAATCCCGCCAATGTCGCGCCCGAGCAGCGGCTGGTCAGAAAAGGTTTCCTGCGGGAGGACCTGTTCACCTGCGTGCACGAGCAGTTCATGACCGATACGGCCAAGCTCGCCGACGTCGTGCTGCCGGCGACGATGTTTCTGGAACATGACGACATCTACAAGGGTGGCGGCAACCAGCACATCACGCTCGGCCCCAAGCTGATCGAGCCGCCGGAGGGGCCGCGCACCAACCACTACCTCAATGAGGAGCTCGGCAAACGGCTGGGCGTCGGCGACCGGCCGGGCTTTGGCCTGACCGAGAAAGAACATATCGACATCATCCTCGGCAAGCGCGGGCTAGGCAGCTTCGACAGCCTGAAGGAACAGAAGTGGGTCGACCTGCAACCCGATTTCGACGACGCGCATTTCATCAACGGCTTCGGCCATGCCGACAAGAAATTCCACTTCCGGCCCAATTGGACCGGGCAGTCAGCGCCCAACCGGCCGCCGAAGAGCATGGGCTTGTTCGGACCGGTCGAGCGTCTGCCCCAATTCCCCGACCATGTCGAGCTGATCGAGGTCGCGGACGAAGAGCATCCGTTCCGGCTGGCAACTTCGCCGGCGCGCAACTTCCTCAATTCCAGTTTTGCCGAGACGCCGGTGTCGAAAGCCAAGGAAGGCAGGCCGGAGCTTTTGCTGCACCCGGAAGATGCCGCGGCGCTTGGCATCGAGGACGGCGGCCGCGTTGAGATCGGCAACCGGCGCGGCGACGTGGTGCTGCATGCCAGGTTCTTCGACGGCGTGAAGCGCGGCGTGGTGATTGCGGAAGGCATCTGGCCGAACAGTGCGCATGAGCGCGGCGAAGGCATCAACGTGCTGACCGGTGCCGACGCCCCGGCGCCGTATGGCGGTGCTGCCCTCCACGACAACAAGGTCTGGCTCAGGGCGCTGTGATGGTCTGTGGCGCGAGCTCGGCAGGTCACATGCCCGGGAGATTAGCCGAAAACGCCCGTTGCTTCGTCATCCAAGGACGGAGCAAGGAGCGAAGCGACGGGCGAGGTGTCCCTTGCCGCAACAGCCATTGAAAATAGCCATCGCCGGCGCGCTCGGCCGCATGGGCCGGGAGATGACGGAGGCGGTGCAGGTCGATCCGCGGCTGGAGCTTGTCGCCCGCTTCCATCGACCGGGCAGCACGGGCGAGGGGCTGGTCGCGCGCGACGCGGCGCTGGCGCTTGCCGACGTCGTCATCGACTTTACCACGCCGGCGGCGTCAGTCGAACTAGCAAAGGCATGCGCGGCGCGCGGCGGTCCGGCGCTGGTGATCGGCTCCACCGGCTTAGATGGTTCCGAGCTGGAGACGATCGCCGACGCGGCGAAGACGATCGCGATCGTGCGCTCCGGCAGTTACTCGCTGGGTCTCAACATGCTGACCGGGCTGGTGGAGCAGGCGGCGCGGGCGCTTGGGGCTGACGATTGCGACATCGATATCCTGGAAGCGCACCACCGTTTCAAGGTCGATGCGCCGTCCGGAACGGCGCTGATGTTGGGCGAGGCGGCGGCGCGCGGACGCGGCGTCAGGCTGGACGAAGTGGCGCGGCGCGCTCGAAATGGGATTGTCGGCACACGCCCTGCCGGCGAGATCGGCTTCGCCGTGCTGCGCGGCGGCAGCATCATCGGCGAGCATTCCGTCAGCTTCCTCGCCGAGGGCGAGGCGCTGACGCTCTCGCACTCGGCTGGCGACCGCTCGATGTTTGCTCGCGGCGCCATCGCGGCGGCACTCTGGGTGGCCGGACAGTGTCCAGGCGAATACGGCATGCACGATGTGCTTGGCTTCGCCGCTTCGTGACCAGCGATAGCTGCGGAATTCGCTCTTTCGGCCGCTAAAATGACTGAAAGCCAGCTGAAAGCTTGGGCATGCCATGACATTTTTGCGGCGTTCGCCGCGGGATCGGTCCGGGAGCGGGCCGGCAAGGAGGAAATGCGGCGTGGCCTGGTGGCACGCCGCCCAGGTGGAGGAAGTTACGTGACCGGTTTCATCTCGAAGTGCGTCTTGCGTTCGGCGGCGCTTTCGTTTGCCATCGTCGCCGCGGGCGCCACGGCGGCATCGGCTGCCGACAAGATCACTATCATCGTCGGCGGCATGGAAAAGCAGATCTACCTGCCGGCCGTGCTCACCCAGCAGCTCGGCTACTTCAAGGATGAGGGGCTCGATGTCGAGCTGGTCAACTCCCGCGCCGGCGTCGAGGCCGAGAATGAGTTGCTGGCCGGTGCCGTGCAGGGCGTCGTCGGCTTCTATGATCACACCGTCGACTTGCAGTCGAAGGGCAAATACATCCAGTCGATCGTCCAGTTCAGCCAGGCGCCGGGCGAGGTCGAGCTGGTTTCGGCCAAGCATCCGGAAATCAAATCGCCGGCCGACTTCAAGGGCGCCACGCTCGGCGTCACCGGTCTTGGCTCCTCGACCGATTTCCTGACGCAGTATCTCGCCGTGCGCAACGGCCTGAAGCCGGGCGACTACACGCTGCTGCCGGTGGGCGCCGGCAACACTTTCATCGCCGCCGTCAAGCAGGACCAGATCCAGGCCGGCATGACCACCGAGCCGACCATCGCCAAGCTGCTTCAGACCGGCGAGGCCAACGTGCTGGTCGATATGCGCACGCCCGAAAAGACCAGGGAAGCGCTGGGCGGCGACTATCCGGCGGCATCCTTCTATGTCCAGTCCGCCTGGATCGAGAGCCATAAGGACGAGGCGCAGAAGCTCGCCAACGCTTTCGTCAAGACGATGAAGTATATCGCCAGCCATTCGGCCGAAGAGATCGCGGACCAGATGCCGAAGGATTATTACGCCGGCAACAAGGACCTCTATGTGCAAGGGTTGGCCGGCGGCAAGGCGATGTTCACGCCTGACGGCCGCATGCCCGCCGATGGCCCGGAGACGGTGCTGAAGGTGCTGTCGACCTTCTCGAAGAGCTTGCAGGGCAAGCAGATCGATCTGTCGAAGACCTATACCACGGCATTCGTCGACGCCGCCAAGTAGCGCCGACAGGGAGCCGGGCCTGCCGGCTCGGTCGTTGAAGAACAACAAGTTGCGCCGCTTGTCTGAATTCGGCAGCGGCGCCTTTCCGGATACCGAGGCGCGGCGGGCCCATGGGCTCGAGCCCCAGCCATCCTCGCACCATCGCTACAGGAGTGTGCCATGCAGTTGCAAACCATGGCGGCCGAGAAATTGTCTCCGGCCGCGGCGCCGGCCGATGCCGCGATCGCCATCGACGATGTGACGCTGCGCTTCGTCACCCCCGACGGCCACATGATGACGGCCATCCGCGATTTCACCATGACGGTGGCGCGCGGCGAGTTCGCCTGCGTCGTCGGGCCGACCGGCTGCGGCAAGTCGACGACGCTCAACCTCGTCACCGGGCTGCTCAGGCCGACGACCGGCAATGTCCGCGTCATGGGCAATCCCGTAACCGAGATCAGCCGCGACATCGGTTTCGTCTTCCAGGCGGACGCGCTGTTTCCGTGGCGCAGCGTGATCGACAATGTCGCCGCCGGCCCGCTCTATCGCGGCACGCCGAAGGCGCAAGCCTATGACCGGGCGCGCGACTGGATCGCACGCGTCGGCCTTGCGCGTTTCGAGAAACACTATCCGCACCAGCTCTCTGGCGGCATGCGCAAGCGGGTCGCGCTAGCGCAAACCTTCATCAACCAGCCGAAGATCCTGCTGATGGACGAGCCGTTCAGCGCGCTCGATATGCAGACCCGCACCGCCATGCAGGACGAGCTGCTCGGCCTCTGGTCGGAGCTCAAATCCTCCGTCGTCTTCGTCACTCACGATCTCGAGGAGGCGGTGGCGCTGGCCGACAAGGTCTATGTGCTCACCGCCGGGCCGGGCACGGTGAAGAGCGTCTATCGCATCGACCTGCCGCGCCCGCGTGTCATGGCCGACATCCGCTACGATCCGAAATTCATCGAGATCGCCAAGGTGATTTGGAACGACCTGCGCGAGGAAGTGCAGCTCGGCCAGAGCCGCGGCCTGCAGACCGGCCATTGAAAGGAGACTTGCCATGACCGCCATCTCTCCAGCCTCTCACCAAGCCGCCCGCGCGACCTCGATCGTCGCCGCGGAAGCCCGGGCGAGGGCGCGGCTGCGCCGCCGCCATGCCTTGGTTATCGGCCTGCGGCTCGCCATCCTGATCGTCTTCCTCGCTCTTTGGGAACTTGGCGCCGATCACGGCGTCATCGATCCGTTCTTCTTCTCAAGCCCCTCCGGCATCTGGGAGCAGATCTGGTCCTGGGTCACCGAGGGCACCTCGCAGGGGCCGCTCTGGCTGCAGATCTATGTGACGCTCGAGGAAACCTTCCTCGGCTTCGCCATCGGCGCCGTCGGCGGCATCGCCGCCGGCATCATCCTTGGCCGCAACAAGCTCCTGGCGGATGTCTTCTCGATCTACATCAAGATCGCCAACTCGGTGCCGCGCGTCGTGCTGGGCTCGGTCTTCATCATTGCGCTCGGCCTCGGCATGGCCTCGAAGGTGGCGCTGGCCGTCGTCATGGTGTTCTTCGTGGTCTTCGCCAACGCCTTCCAGGGCGTGCGCGAGGCCGACAGGGCGATGATCGCCAACGCCCAGATCCTCGGCGCCTCGCCCTACCAGATCACCACCACAGTCATCATCCCATCGGCCATGAGCTGGATCCTGGCGAGCCTGCATGTCAGCTTTGGCTTCGCGCTGGTCGGCGCCGTGGTCGGCGAGTTCCTCGGCGCCAAGCAGGGCATGGGCTTGCTGATCTCGACCGCCCAGGGCGCGTTCAACGCCAATGGCGTCTTCGCCGCCATGATTATCCTGGCGGTGATGGCGCTGGTGGTGGAGTTCATCATCACCCGTTTCGAGAACTACGTCGTCAAATGGCGTCCGGCGCCGTTCAACGAGCAGGGGGCCTGACCGCTCCAGTCGGCCTGTCCTGGGGCGCGGCGAGCGGCAGCCGGACCTCGACCCTGAGCCCGCTGCCGGCGGCCCCGCCAAGCGCAACGCTGCCGCCGGCATTCTCGACCACCTCGCGTACGATCGCGAGTCCGAGCCCGCTGCCTTCCTCGGCAGCACCGGCAATGCGGTAGAAGCGCTCGAAGACCTGCTCGCGCTCTTCGGCCGGAATGCCGGGACCGGTGTCGGTGACCGTCAGCACGCCCTCGCGACCGATCGCGGCCAGCTGGACGGTCACCGTGCCGCCGGCTGGCGTGTAGCGCAGCGCGTTGTCGACCAGGTTGACGATCATCTCGCGCAGCATGGTGCCCTCGCCGATGACGGGAACAGGTCCGGCTTCCTCGAGCCCAAGATCGATGTTGCGCTCGACGGCCTTCGGCGCATGTGTTTCCAGCACCTCGCGGGCGGCTTCGGTGAGGTCGATGCGGTCGGCACGCGGCCGGCGGCTGCCCGGCTCGGCGCGCGACAGCGTAAGCAGCTGTTCGGCCAGCCGCGCCAGCCGGCCGGAGCCTGCCTGTAGAGCCACCAGCGCCTCCTCGCGCCGGTCGGCGGCGCTTTCGCGCAGCACATAGCTCGCCTGTGTCGACATGAGCGCCAGCGGCGTACGCAGCTGGTGCGCGGCATTGGCGATGAAGCGGCGCTGCGCCGCCATCTGCGCCCGCACGCGCTCCATATAGGCGTTGAGCGCGTCGATCAGCGGCCGGATCTCGCTTTGCGCGCCCGGCACCTCGACCGGGTCGAGATCGCTGCGATCCGGCGAGCGCACCGTATCGCGCAGGCGCATCAGCGGCGCCAGCCCGCGGCGCAGGCCAAGCAGCACGAAGAGGCCGGCGATCGCCACCAGCGCCAGCTGCTGGGCAAAGGCGCTGAACCACAGCCGCTGCACCATCGCGTCATGGCCGGCGAGCGTGACGCCCAC
>NZ_RZSR01001001.1:0-2112 GCF_004023265.1 Mesorhizobium sp. M1A.F.Ca.IN.020.06.1.1 | reverse complement strand
CACCGCCTTGAAGATCGTCTGCCGCACGTCCGATCCCAGGATCGGCAGCGAGTTGGCGATGCGCGCGCCGATGGCGCTCGGCGGTGGCAAAAGGATGAAGGGAATGCCGGCGCCGCGCGTCACCGCTTCCCAGATGATCAGGATCCAGGCGCCGAAGATCGCCGGAATGATCAGGCGAAGCGCCGTTTTGGCCCCGCTGGCTGCAGTCCGTAGCGAGGACAACAGCGCGACGCAGCGCCAGGCAAGCAGCCAGGCGGCAGCGAGAACCAGAAAGTACGGCGCCAGCGCCGTGCCCTCGAAGCCTCCGATGCCCCTGACCAGAAGCCACGCTGCGACATGAGCGCCGACGAACAGGACAACCGCTTCGACAAGTGGCGCGAGTCTCACCGTTGAAACCAGCGCCGCGATCAGCAGCAATCCGAGGATGAGGCCTTTGGTGCCCATATATGGGTAGGCAACCGTCGCGGCAGGCTCGGCGAGCGCCGCCGCTTCCGGTGTCGACATCGCTCCGAGCGCGAAGGCGACGACGCAAAGAAGGATCGCCAGCACCGCTTGCCACGATGGTTTCAGCCAGGTCATGCCGGCCTCCCACCCATGGCGCGGTCGACCAGGCGGCCGGCGATGCCGACCACCATGACCAGCAGCGCCGCGACGATCGACCCCGCGACCAGCGCCGACCAGATGTCGATCGTCTGGCTGTAATAGGCGCCGGAAAGCAGCTTGGCGCCGATTCCGGCGACAGCACCCGTCGGCAATTCGCCGACGATGGCGCCGACTAGGCTCGCGGCCACCGCCACCTTCATCGACGTGAACAGGAACGGCACCGATGCGGGGACGCGCAGCTTCCAGAAGGTCTGCGAGGCGCTGGCATTATAGGTGTGCATCAGGTCGAGATGCATGAGCTCGGGGGAGCGCAATCCCTTCACCATGCCGACCGCAACCGGGAAGAACGACAGATAGGTCGAGATCAGCGCCTTGGGGATCAGCCCGGTGATGCCGATGGCCGCCAGCACCACGATGATCATCGGCGCCACCGCCAGGATCGGAATGGTCTGCGAGGCGATGATCCACGGCATAAGGCTGCGGTCGAGCGTCGTCACATGCACGATGCCGACGGCGATTACGATGCCGAGCGCCGTGCCGAAAGCAAAGCCGAGCAGCGTCGAGGACAGCGTCACCCAGGCATTGTAGACAAGGCTGCGGTTCGAGGTGATGCCGCGCAGGAAGGTGTTCTCGAAGAAGTTCACCGCCACCTGGTGCGGCGCCGGCAGCGTCGGCTTCGGCTGCGATAATGTCTTGCCGATGAATTCGACCGTGCCGGGGGTTTCGTTGGCTCTGGCGTCGAGATCGCGCTGGAACGGCGCATTGAGGATGACGGCGAAGACATACCAGAGCACCACCACGCCGGCGAGGATTGACGTGACCGGGATGATCTTGGAACGGAAGGAGTCCATTTAGCGGGCCTTCCCCCGGCGCAACGGCAGCACGCGGCGCTGCGCGTTTTTCGTCATCATAGGGCGGAGCAAGGAGCGAAGCGGCCCGCCGCGGACCCTAGGATCCATGCCGTTACCTCGACGCTCCGCTGTGGCGCAGAATACGGCTCCCTGCGCCGCGCTCAGCTCGTCGGGTATTCTGAGCCGCTTACGGCCTTCGGTCGACGTCCCGGCATGGATCCTAGGGTCTGCGCTCCGCTTCGCGTCGCTCCACCCTAGGATAACGAAATCACGGCGGTCGGCTCCCGCCACGCGCGCGGCTTCGCGCTTGCTCCGCCCCAGGATGTCGAAGCAGCGGGTGTCCGTCCGCTGGCAAGCACCCTCAATCATCATAGCTGTGCCCCGCCCTCAACCCGTCGCGCACGCGCGCGGCGATCGCCAGGAATTCCGGCGTCTCGCGGATGTCGAGCGGCCGCTTCCTGGGCAAGGTGGATTCGATCACGTCGGTGACGCGGCCCGGCCGCGGCGACATCACCACGATGCGGGTCGACAGATAGACCGCCTCGGGGATCGAGTGAGTGACAAAGCAGATCGTCTTGTTGGTCGAATCCCAGAGTTCGAGAAGCTGTTCGTTCAGATGATCGCGCACGATCTCGTCGAGCGCGCCGAACGGCTCGTC
>NZ_RZSR01001000.1:0-2115 GCF_004023265.1 Mesorhizobium sp. M1A.F.Ca.IN.020.06.1.1 | reverse complement strand
ACCGAGACCTTTATCGACTCAAGGTTCTCCTCGTTGGTGCAGCCGAGCGCCACGCGCACGTGATAGTCCCAGCTCTTGGCGACGAAGCAGATCGCGTCCGACTTCGATTGCACCAGCGCCGCCAGCCCCGGATCGTTGGAGGCCGAAACCCCTGCCCGCTTGGTCATGCCGAAGGCGACGAATTTCGCGCTTTCCGTGCGCTTCTGATGGAAGAAGGCGGTGTCGGTCGGGTTGGCGCCGGGATAGCCGCCCTCGACATAGTCGATGCCGAATTCGTCAAGCAGCTTGGCGATCGCGATCTTGTCCTCGACGGAAAAGTCGATGCCCGGCGTCTGCTGGCCGTCGCGCAGCGTGGTGTCGAAGAGGTAGAGGCGTTGCTTCATCATGGCTGTAGCTCGAAAAGTCGAGATCCTTCGCGCCGGGGGCGCCGTAGAGCACAAACCTGCATGGTTATTTGCCTGCGTATTTATCCGTCGCCCGGATCAGCCGGTCCAGAATCCCCGGCTCCGAATACGAGTGGCCGGCGCCCTCGATGAGGTGGAAATCCGCCTTCGGCCAGGCCTTGTGCAGCGCCCAGGCATAGCGCGCCGGGCACGGCATGTCGTAGCGGCCGTGGACGATGGTGCCGGGGATGTCCTTCAGCTTCCAGGCATCGCGCAGCAGCTGTCCTTCTTCCAGCCAGCCGGCATGGACGAAATAGTGGTTCTCGATGCGGGCGAAGGCGATGGCATAGTCGTCCTGGCCGAAAGGCGTGCTGGTTTCCGGCTCCGGCAAAAGCGTGATCGTCTCGCCTTCCCACAGACTCCAGGCAAGCGCCGCCTCGACCTTCGCCTTGCGGTCGGTGCCCACCAGCCGCTTGCGGTAGGCGGCCATCATGTCGCCGCGCTCGGCCTCGGGGATCGGCGCGAGAAAACGCTCCCACTTGTCGGGAAACATCTCGGAGACGCCGAACTGATAGTACCATTCGAGCTCGGCGCGGGTGAGCGTATAGATGCCGCGCACGACGAGCTCGCTGACGCGCTCGGGATGCGTTTCGGCATAGGCGAGCGCCAGCGTCGAGCCCCACGAGCCGCCGAACACCAGCCATTTGTCGAAGCCCGCCATCTCGCGCAGGCGTTCAATGTCGGCGACGAGATGCCAGGTGGTGTTGGCTTCCAGCGAGGCATTGGGCGTCGACTTGCCGCAGCCGCGCTGGTCGAACAGGATGACGTCGTAGAGTTTCGAGTCGAACAGCCGCCGGTGTTTGGGCGAGATCGTGCCTCCAGGGCCGCCATGCAGGAATACGGCTGGCTTGGCGCCTTTGGTGCCGCAGCGCTCCCAATAGATGGTGTGGCCATCACCGACATCGAGCATGCCTGTTTCGAACGGCTCGATCTCGGGATAGAGCGTGCGCAAGGAGCTGCTGTGGATCGTCATAGTTTCAGTCCCTGCTGCGGCCAGTTGGCCGTCTCGTGATCGGGATGCTGGAAGGAGATGATCTGCTCCTGCCGTCGATAGTAGTCGGGGTCGTCGTGGACCGGCGCCTCGAAGATCTTCTCCACCCAGGGCAGCCGCACCGCGTAGTTGACCTGGATCTGCGGCGCCAAGTCCGAACGATCGTCGAAGGCACCGATGGCGATCTCCAGCCCGCCCGGCTGGCGGTAGGTGAGCGGCGTGCCGCAGCGGCGGCAGAAGCCGCGATCGATGTTGACCGAGGACTGGAAATAGCTCGGCTCCTCATGGGTCCATTCGACGCCATCCTTCGGCACCGTCACCAGGGCGCCAAAGAAATTGCCGAACTGTTTCTGGCACATGCGGCAATGGCAGATGGACGGGCGCCCGAGCTTGCCGTGGACGCGGAAGCGCACGGCGCCGCACTGGCAGCCGCCGGTTCGAATTTCATCGGTCATGGTTTTTCCTCCGGCGGCCATTGGTCCGTGTCGTGATCGGGATGTTGATAGGAGACGAGCTCGGCGAGATAAGGCGCCGACGAAATATCGCCCATCGTCTCCTCGGAGGGCAGTTTCGAAACGCCGTCGACATAGGGAAGCTTCGCTTCGACGCCCCACTGGATGGTTGGCGCGATGCCGGCCGGGTCGTCGAAGCGAAGCTTCCCTATGTCGACGGCGTTTCGAA
>NZ_RZSR01000999.1:0-2121 GCF_004023265.1 Mesorhizobium sp. M1A.F.Ca.IN.020.06.1.1 | reverse complement strand
CCCTCGACCCTTAAAGCGCCGCCGCTCCATCGCGGAGCGGCGCGCCCCCCAAAATAGCCCCCCGGCTACCGAGGCACGGTCCACCCCGGCATTGCTGACAGTGCAATTGCGATGCCAGACACGGTGGCCCATTACGGGACACCTATGCCGTTGATGCAAGGCGTTGGCGCCGATTAATATTAACCGTGGCTAATATGCAACCCTGGGGGCCGTGAGAGACCAACTTCTGTGAGTTGTGGTCAGGCCGATGACCGGCTAGCGCCGCTGAAACGCCACGCGAGATTTGGCGGCTTCAACCCCGCGCCAGCAGCGCCTCGACCTCCTGGAGCGTCGGCATGGAAGGCGCGGTGCCCGGCCGGGTCACCGAAATGCCTGCGACGGTACAGGCGAAGCGCACCGCCTCCAGCGGCTCGACGCCCTTGGCAAGCGCCGCCGCCAGTCCGCCATTGAAGGCGTCGCCCGCCCCCGTGGTTTCGATTACAGGGCCGGCACTGACGGCGCCGACGTGATCGGATCGCTCCCTGGTGTGCAGCAGCGCGCCCTTCTCGCCAAGCGTCACGATGACGGCGCCGACGCCCTTTGCCAGCAGGCTGTCGGCGGCGCGGCGGGCATCATCGACCGAAGAGACGGCGATGCCGGTCAGCCCCTCGGCCTCGGACTCGTTGGGCGTGACGTAGTCGCAAAGCGCGTAGATGCTGTCCGGTAGGGTGGCGGCCGGCGCCGGGTTAAGAATGGTAGTCACCCCTGCCCCGCGCGCGATTTGCAAGGCTTTCAGCGCCGCGTCGATCGGCTGCTCGAGCTGGGTGACAAAGACGCCCGCCGAGCGGATCAGGTCGGCATGCGCCTCGATGTCGGCGGACGAGATCAGCATCGCAGCACCCGGGCTGACGATGATGGCGTTGTTGCCGCTGCCCTCCTCGACAAAGATGTAAGCCGCCCCGGTGTAGCTGTCAGGCGTGTCGATGACCGCGCTTTTGACGCCCGCATCCTTCCACGTCTGCTTGGCCATGTCGGCGAAGGCATCGATGCCGAGCCGGGTAAGAAAGGTGATGTCGGCGCCGAGTTTGCCGGCTGCGACCGCCTGGTTCGAGCCCTTGCCGCCGGGTCCGAGCTTGAACGAATTGCCGAGGATCGTCTCGCCCATGCGCGGCTGGCGGTCGGCGCGATAGGCGGTGTCGGCGACGAAGACACCCAGGATGACGACTGGCTTGCTGGCGGACATCTCCTTACTCCGCATCCGGCGGAATGACGCCCTTGCGGAAGGCAAAGCAGCCATAGAAGCGGCGCTCACCAGTCTGGATGACGCAATACGCCTTCTTCGCCCGCTCGTAGAAGGCGTAGCGCTCGATCGAGATCATCGGCCAGGGTTTGCCCTCGGCCGCGTCGATTTCCTGCTGCACCTCCTTCTGCACCGGCGGGATCTCGTTCGGCTTGCCGACGATCTCCATACGCGCGGCCGCGTCGTTGACGAAGCTGTCCAGCGGATAGAGCGACAGCACCGCCTTCACGACTCCAGCCGCCGGTGCATCGATGCGCAGCAGCTTGCCGAGCACCGTCTGCTTGGCGACGGAGTCGGATGGGAAATTGGTGTCGGCGATGATCAGGTCGTCGCCGTGCCCCATCGCCCGCAGTGCCTGGAGCACGTCGGCGTTGAGCAGCGGATTGATCCCTTTGAGCATGGTTTCCTCGATGTGTGTTTGCGGTCAGAGACGCTTGCCGGTCCCTGCGTCGAAGAGATGGACATGGTCGAGCCGCGGCCTGAGCTTCAGCGTATCGCCAGGCTTGAAGTCGTGACGCTCGCGGAACAGCGCCACCATCTCGCCCTCGCCGAAGCGCACGAACACCAGCGTTTCCGAGCCGGTCGGCTCGACCACCGAAATCGTGGACGCCACACCGTCGGGATGGATCTCCAGATGCTCGGGACGGACGCCATAGACGACGGCCTGGCCGTCCGCCGCGGCGATGCTGGCAGGCATCGGAAAGGCCGAGCCTGCTATGTCGACCTCGGACCTTTCACCCTTCTTCACCGTGCCCTTGAGCAGGTTCATCGCCGGCGAGCCGATGAAGCCCGCGACGAACAGGTTGGCCGGCCGGTCGAACAGTTGCAGCGGCGCGCCGATC
>NZ_RZSR01000998.1:0-2129 GCF_004023265.1 Mesorhizobium sp. M1A.F.Ca.IN.020.06.1.1 | reverse complement strand
ATCTTGCGATGCGACTTCAGCCCGCGCATGAAGCTGCGCGGCGCGGTCACCGGTCCGCCATGGCCGGGCAACAGCAGGCGGTCGTCGCGCTCGATCAGCCGGTCGAGCGATTTCATATAGTCGGCCATCGCCCCGTCGGGCGGCGCCACGATGGATGTGGCCCAGGCCATGACATGGTCGGCCGAAAACAGGATACCTGTGCCCTCCAGCGCAAATGCCGCGTGGTTGGCGGTATGCCCTGGCGTCAGCACGGTGCGGATCGCCCAGCCGTCGCCATGGGTAAGGCTGCCGTCCGCCAGCGCAATGTCGGGCACGAAGCCCAAATCGGCACTGGCATCCAGCGGATTGATCTCGCCGATGCTCAGGCGCCGCGCCGGCCGATGCGGGCCCTCGGCGAGCACGGGAGCGCCGGTGCGTTCTTTCAGCCGCGCCGCGAGCGGCGAATGATCGCGGTGGGTATGGCTGACGAAGATATGGCTGACCGGCCTGCCGCCTATTGCCGTGAGCAGCGTTCCGAGATGCTCATCGTCGTCCGGACCTGGATCGATCACTGCCAGCGTGTCGCGGCCGACGAGGTAGCTGTTGGTGCCGTGGAAGGTGAACGGGCTCGGATTCCTGGCCGTGACGCGCTGGACGTCCGGCGCGACGGTGACCGCCTGGCCATAGGCAGGAGCGAAGCGTGCGTCGAATTCAAGCGTCATGCCGGGTCCTGCTGCTCGCGGCAAAATGATTGCCGCATCCTGCGGAAGCCAATATAGGAAAATCAATGCATGTCGCCCAAAACTGCGCAGCAGTCTTGGGAGAACGACACGCATCAGGACGAAATCTTGAAGCGCGCCGCCTGAACTCGTTTCTCCGCGACGCGCCTCAAAGCCAGCAAATCAGCCACGATGGGGAAGACCATGGCAACTGCAACCACGATGCGCCCGCTCGTTTCTCTCGCTCTGCCCGACCAGGGCGCGGCCCGGCTTGCCAGCCAGCTCTTTCTGGCGCTTGCAGGAACCCTCCTGCTCACCCTGTCGGCGAAGACGAAAGTGGTGTTGGGCCCGGTCGACATCTCGCTGCAGACGCTTGCGGTGCTGCTGATCGCCTCGGCCTTCGGCATGCGTCTTGCCGTCGCGACGCTCCTTCTCTACCTCGCCGAGGGCGCTTTTGGTTTGCCGGTGTTCCAGGGCACGCCGGAAAAGGGCCTCGGCATCGCTTATATGCTGGGCTCCACCGGCGGCTACCTTGCCGGCTTCGTGGTGATGGCGGCGATCGCCGGCTGGGCCGCCGACCGCGGCTGGGACCGCCACCCCTTCAAGCTGTTCGGCGCCATGCTTGCCGCCGCGATCGTCATGATGACGATGGGCTTTGCCTGGCTGGCGGCGCTCATCGGACCGGAAAAGTCCTGGCAGTTCGGCGTCGCGCCGTTCATCGCCGGCGACCTGATCAAGGTGGCGCTGGCCGCGAGCCTCGTGCCGGCGGTCTGGGCGCTGCTCAAGCGCTCCTGATTGCGACCAAATGACAAGGGCCGGTGGGCGCTTGGCGCCGGCCGTCCCCTTTTGCGCCGGATTCGCTCGCAATCGCCGCATGCCGGATGTAGAAAGCAGTGAAATAGCGTCGGGGAAGAAATCAAGCCGACAATTGACAAGCCAGTGCCCGAAACATAAGCACGGGCAACTTGGCGTCGAGGCGGGGGCCGCGGTAGTTCAAGGAGAGCTTGTTGAAAGGAATTATCCTTGCCGGCGGCAGCGGAACACGCCTCTATCCCCTAACATTAGCGGTTTCTAAGCAAATACTGCCGATCTACGACAAGCCCATGATCTACTACCCGCTGAGCGTGCTGATGCTCGCGGGAATCCGCCAGATTCTGGTCATTTCAACTCCGCGTGACTTGCCGGTGTTTCAGGCTTTGCTGGGCGACGGTTCCGAATTCGGTGTGGAGCTTTCCTATGCCGAGCAGCCTCAGCCGAATGGTCTTGCCGAGGCTTTCATCATCGGCCGCGACTTCATCGGCAGGGACAGTGTGTCGATGATCCTCGGCGACAACATCTATTTTGGCGGCGGCCTGTCGCAGCTCTGCCGCGAGGCGGCGATGCGTGATGGCGGCGCCTCGGTCTTCGCCTACTATGTCGACGATCCGGAGC
>NZ_RZSR01000997.1:0-2134 GCF_004023265.1 Mesorhizobium sp. M1A.F.Ca.IN.020.06.1.1 | reverse complement strand
TCGCTGGTCGGCGTGACCGAAACATTTGAGACGATGGGAACCACTGGCGCGCTTTTCGCGACCCCGGCCAGCGCCTCGCGCATGATATCGGCGGCCGGCATCATCAATGCCGAGTGAAAAGGTGCCGAGACCTGCAGCATCAACGCCCGCTTGGCACCCCTTTCGGTGCAGAGCTTCGCCGCCAGTTCGACGGCCGCCTTGGCGCCGGAAATCACCAGTTGGCCACCGCCATTGTCGTTGGCGATCTGACAGACAGAGCCTTGTGCCGCTTCGGCGCAGGCGGCTTCCACATCAGCCTGCTCCAGCCCGATGATGGCAGCCATGGCGCCCTCGCCCGCCGGCACCGCCGCCTGCATGGCGTTGCCGCGGGTGCGCAGCAGTCGCGCGGCATCGGCCACCGAAACGAAGCCGGCTGCGGCAAGCGCCGAATATTCGCCGAGGGAATGGCCTGCGACATAAGCCACCTTGTCCTTCAGCGAAAAACCGCGCGATTCCAGCGCCCTTACCGCCGCCAGCGACACCGCCATCAGCGCCGGCTGGGCATTGGCCGTCAGCGTCAGCGTTTCCTCCGGCCCTTCCCAGATCAGCTTCGACAGTTTTTCGCCGAGCGCCTCATCGACTTCCTCGAAGACATGGCGCGCCTCGGGAAAGGCATCGGCGAGGTCCTTGCCCATTCCGACGCCCTGGCTGCCCTGTCCCGGAAAGGTGAATGCGACGGCCATGTTAGCGTCTCCAGCGGCTGGTTTTTCCCTGCCTCTGGCGCAAGGCGGACGGCCAAGTCAAGCCCGCAAGCACCAGTTCAGCGGCTGTTCCAGCCGGGAGAACGGCCGAGTTCCCTGTTCTGAAAGGCTTTTTGGCGATCACACCTGATGAAAACCGCTCACGAATCGTTTGCTGGCTCTTCTTATTTCCGCCACAGGCGCTAGCTTTGTGTGACATTTCGATGACAGTGGCGTGACGCGAGTAAAAGACGCGTGACATGGGCCGGGGAAGCAAAGTGGCTAGGATCAGGAAAGGCGCGGCCAAACCCGCGCCGCAATTTTTGGAAGACGATCCGTCCACCGGCTATCTGCCGGGGCGCAGATGGCCGATTGTCCGCTACGGCCTGGCGACGCTGCTTGCCTCCGCCCTTCTGGTGTTCGCCATCGAATGGATCGTGCGCGGCGACTTCTTCGGCACCGTCGACTTCTTCCTGCAGCCCTTCAAGCCCGGCTGGACCACCATCATCGTCTTTTCGCTGGTGCTGATCGGGCTCGACGCCATTCTCGGCCGCAGCCATCAAAGCCTGATGATCGTCGCGCCGGTGACATTGGCATTGGCCTTTGTCGGTCACCAGAAATCGCACTATCTGGGCGATCCGCTCTACCCGACCGATTTCCTCTATGCCCGCCAGATCATGGCGCTGATGCCGCTTCTGGTGCGCGAGCGCCCCTGGACGGCCGTGCTGCTTGCGGCGGCGATCGTCGCCAGCCTCGCGCTGCTCGTCTATGGCTGGCGGCTCTGGCGCCGGCGTGTGCCGATCCTCAGCCGCAAGGGACGGCTGGCGCGCTTGACGCTTGCCGTGCCGCTGCTCGCCTTCTTCGTCTCGATCATGGACTACGCCACCTTCTCGTGGACGCGCGACAGGCTGCAGATCATCCCGATCATGTGGGACCAGAAGGAGAACTATGCCTCCAACGGCTTCGCGCTCGCCTTCGCGCTCAACGTGCCGATGGCGCATGTCTCGGCCCCGCCCGGCTATTCCGAGAAGACGATGGATGCGATCGCGCGTCCCGGGGTTGCCGCCTCGGTGCCCGACCAGAAGCCCGATATCATCGTGGTGATGAGCGAATCCTTCTGGGATCCGACGGAGCTCCCCGGCGTCAGCATCAAGCCCGATCCGATCCCGACGGTGCGCGCGCTGCGCTCGGGCTCGATGTTCTCGCCGGAATTCGGCGGCATGACCGCCAATATCGAGTTCGAGGCGCTGACCGGCTTCTCCAACGCCTTCCTGCCGGCGGGCTCGATTCCCTATCAGCAATATGTGCGCACGCCGACGCCGTCGCTGGCGACTTTCCTGAAGAGCGAAGGCTATAGGGCGCGCGCCATCCACCCGGGCACCAACTGGTTCTGGAACCGGGGCGCAGTCTACGCC
>NZ_RZSR01000996.1:0-2138 GCF_004023265.1 Mesorhizobium sp. M1A.F.Ca.IN.020.06.1.1 | reverse complement strand
GTCATGGTCTTTGCGGTACCGGGCGGACCTTCGAGCAATATATGCCCGCCGGCGAACAGCGCCGTCAGCATCAGATCGACCGTGTCGCGCTGCCCGGTGATCGCTTTAGCCACCTCTTCCCTGATCGCGCTCGCCAGGGCTTTCACTTCATCGACGTTCACCGAGCCTCCTTGCCGTCCAGTCATGCAGCTCTTCCGCTGCTTCATGCATTGCGGCCAATGTGTTGGAACCGTTCGCAGCCTTGAACCGTGCGGTGAAGCCGTTCGCCTCATTTTTGTCGCGGGAATCCAGCCAGCGGTCCAGCGCTTCACCCTGCAGCCCGTGCGGCGCGCCAAGCAGCGCGGCGGCGCGCTGGCGCATCAGCGCGGCATAGCGGTCGCCGAGTTCCTGCAGCCGTCCTGCCCGCTTCAGGAGCATTGCCGTGGTGTCGACCAGCGCCTGCTTGCCGAAGGCGATGGCGCGACCCTCGGTGCGTGGCGGCCCGAAGCGGCCGAGCCCGTGCAGGAAGGCGAGGGCAGCCGCCACCAGCACCGACAGCGTCAGCGCCAGGAAGGGCGGTTCGACCAGGAGCTTGCCGAGATCGTAGTTCTGGCCGATGCCGTGAAGCGTCAGGTCGAACATAACCGCGCCCTTGGCGGGCTCCAGCATGGCGATCATGTCGAGCGCCGCTGCCGCCTTTTGCGGATCCTTCAGCGCCGCGTTGTTGATGAGATCGGGATCGGTCAGGATGTAGAAGGGTTCGCTGTCGAGTTCGGTGAGAACAGCCTTGCCGTCACCCGCCGCAATCAGCGGATGATTGTCGGCTACCCATTGCAACTCCTCGGGCACGGCGATCTTGCGCCCCTCTACATCGATCCGATCGACCGATGGCTTGCCGTCGCCGAGCTTGGCCTTGGCGAGGCGACCGAGCCAGTCGTTGACCGCCGTTGCGGGCAGCCGCTCGACTTTCGTCTCCCAGCCCTCCTGGCCCGGCTGCGGAAAGGTGACCCATTTGGGCAGCACGAAAAGCGTGTGCTTGCCCAAGCGGAGCTTGATGATGCGCTGAAGCGCCGCCGGGTCGCTGTTGGGCGCGATGGTGACGATCAGCAGGAATGTGGATGCCAGGGGAGATTGCAGATCCTTCTCCCCGCGCGCCATGGGCGGCGCCTGCCCGTTGGTGAGCTTCAGCCATTCCACGAGCCCGGCATAGCCGGTGCCGCCCTTGGAGAGCGGTGTTGCGCCGCCCTCGGGCTGACGAAAGTCCGGAGCGTAGGTCGAGAGCAGGAAGAATCCGGCGGCCGCGAGCAGGCTGGCGAAGATGCCCCAGAACAGCGTCCTGCGGCTGAACGGCTCTTGTGCCTCTGTCGCCTCCGCGCTCATGCCCAGGCATCCCGGAAGGCAAAGCGCTCATAGGCGCAGCGCGCCTGCTGCCAGCCCTCGGCGCCGACCGGCCGGCGAGCGAACAAGGCAGCCTCGACGATGCGCGCGATCTCACTGAAGGCAGCGCGGGGGCGGGACGGGATGGAACCTGCGGCGGCGATGTCGCGCGCGGTCAGCGACGGGCGCAGGAAGTCGGGCAGGCGGCTGGCGATGTCGGCAACGCTGCGCCGGAGCAGCAGATGCACCGCCTCGTCATAGTCGCCGCGCGCGGCGAGCGCATCGGCTTCGGAGAGCAGGATCTGAGCCGCGCCGGCATCCGGGCGCCATTCCTCCTTCGTCTCGTCCTCCTTGCCGGGGCGCCGCCATGGCAGCCGCCAGGCGATGCCCTTCGCCTCGAGCACGAGCAGGAACACGATGATCGCGGCGCCGATGATCACCGCGCCCCAGAACAGATAGATCATGTAGGGGCCAAGCTTTGCCAGGGCTTCCAGAAAAGGCTTAAGCCATTCCGGCGGTTCCGGCCGCACCAGCCCCGGCAGGTCAAACTGGATCGTATCGTCCGCCAGCAGCTGCTTGTGCATCTTGGCCAGCCATTCGGCGTCCGCTGTGGCCGGCTGTGCCGCTGTCACCAACTCGCTCCCCTGCTACCCACGGGTTCGACACTGGCAATACCGCAGGACAATTGCAAGTGATTGGACTCGTCTCGTCAATACTGGCAGATTTGCTTTGGGGCCATAGGCTGGCGCAGAGCGGCCGAGCAGGGGAGGGCGTCATGACTT
>NZ_RZSR01000995.1:0-2139 GCF_004023265.1 Mesorhizobium sp. M1A.F.Ca.IN.020.06.1.1 | reverse complement strand
GCAGACGAGGCCGAGCAGCAAGGCCAGCCCCGCGGCGTCGGCGGTCCGGTAGCTGCCCATGCGCGCGAGTAGAAGATAGGGCAAGGTCTGGACGGAATCGCTGCCGAACAGTGCGATCACGCCGAGATCGCCGAGCGACAGCGCCATGGCGAACGCAAAGCCGGTGGCCAAGGGCCGCCGCAGCGACGGCCAGTCGACCAGCCGCAGCCGGTTCCAGCCGGAAATGCCGAGCGCCAGGCAGAGTCGCTCGTGGCGCTCGCTCGCCGCATCATAGGCAGGGCGGACGGCGCGAATGGCGAAAGGCATTGCCATCACCGCATTGACCGCGACGACCATGACGGGTGCGATGGCGAACACATCGGTGATGTTGCGCAGAGCCAGGAACCAGCCGGCGCCGATCACGATCGGCGGCACGACCAGCACGAAACCGGCGCCGGTGTCGGCGGCGTGTTCGAGCAGCGACATGGCGCCGCCCGCGCGGCGCCTCAGGGCCAGTGCGCGTCGGGCGGCGATCAGCGACAGCGACAGCATCACGCAAAACAGCGCCGAGAGAAAGGAGAGCCCGGCGCTGGTGAGCGTCGCGCGGCGCACGGCGTCCTCGCCGGCCAGCCGGCCGAGATCCGCCTCCAGCCCGGCGAGCACGGTCGCCGCCATCGGTGCGGCGACGAACAGCAGCGCAAGCACGATGAGGCCGGCATTCAACACGGCCTCGGTGGTGCTGGTCGCAAGATAGCGGCGTGGCGCTACCGGCAGATTCGCATCGCCGACCGTGTTGGCGCCGAGTCGCGTCAGCATGGCGACCACGACGAAGGTCAGCACGATCTGCAGAAACGTTAGTGTCACGGCCCGCGCGGGATCGAAATCGAAGCGCAGCGCCTGGTAGATCGCGACCTCTAGCGTCGTCGCCGCCGGCCCGCCACCCAGCGTCAGTACGATTGTGAAGGAGGTGATGCACAGCATGAAGACCAGCCCGGCGACCCCCGGCAGCACCGTGCGCAGCGCCGGCCATTCGATCAGCCGGAAGGCCGACCGAGCGTCCATACCGAGCTGGCTCGCCAGCCGCCACTGGTCGGCCGGCACGGTGCCGAGCGCCTCGAGGAACAGCCGCGTGGCCAAGGGCAGGTTGAAGAAGACATGCGCGACCAGGATGCCGGAAAGGCCGTAAATGCCCGGCCATTCCCCACCGCCGAACGTGCCGAGGATGCCGGCAAAATAACCGGCATGGCCGTAAAGCGCCAACACGCCGAGCGCGGCGACGATAGCCGGCAGCGCCAGCGGGACCGTGAACAACTGCAGGATCAGGCGACGTCCGGGAAAGTTCGTTTGCCTGGACAGGGCGCGGCCGACGAACACTGCCGGCAAGACCGAAAGCAATGTCGACAGCAGCGCCTGCCAAAGCGTGAAGCGGGCGACGCGGAGCAGATAGCTGTCGAAGGCCGCGGCAGCGCTGGACGGACCGCTTGCGCCTTCGAGGATGAGGCCGGCGAAGGCGCCCCCGATGAGCAAAGTAATGGCGACAAGGGCGATGATGCCGGCAGTGATGCGAGGGTCAGGGCGCGGCGTGGATTGCACGCTGCACCACGTTGGCTCGAGCTAGCGAACGCCGCGTTCCGTCGCGCCCCCCTCTGTCTTGCCGGACATCTCCCTCTCTAGGAGGGAGATTGGCAGCTTTGCCGCTCTTCCTACACCGTCGGCGGCTAGCGAAATCACCGATCCCCCTGCGCGGGGGAGATGGCCGGCCGGACAGAGGGGGGTGCTCAAGCGCCATCCTGCGTCCTACTTGCTCATCGCCGCCAGCCATTCATCCACCCAGGCCTTGCGGTTGGCCGCCACCTCGTCCGGGCTGAACAGCAGGGTTTTGGTCGGCTTCACCAGCTTTTCGAAGGCCGGGTTGAGCGGCTTGTCGGTCTTGCCGGCCGGGAACATCCAGTTGGTCTCCGGGATGATGTCCTGGAACTTGGGCCCGGTCATGAAGGCTATGAATTTTTCCGCCAGCGGGTTCTTCGCGCCGGTTTTGGTGATGCCGGCGACCTCGATCTGCAGATATTCGCCCTCCTCGAAGGACGCCGCCTGATAGCGCTCGGTGTTCTCGGCCACCATGTGGTAGGCCGGCGAAGTGGGATAGGAGAGAACCATCGG
>NZ_RZSR01000994.1:0-2143 GCF_004023265.1 Mesorhizobium sp. M1A.F.Ca.IN.020.06.1.1 | reverse complement strand
ATCGTGATCGCCCACCGGCTGGCGACGGTACTCAAGGCCGACCGCATCCTGGTCATGGAAGGCGGGCGCATCGTCGAGGAAGGCACCCACCAAAGCCTTGTCGCCAAGGGCGGCACCTATGCGCGGCTCGCCAAGCTGCAGTTCGAGACCGGAGCGAGCGCCTTCAAGGGCGCGGCGGAGTAGCGCCCGCCGGCAGGCGTTATCAGTCGCCGTACCGCTTGCGCAGGTGCTCGGTGAAGTAAACGGCGTTGAGCTTCTCGCCGGTGGCGCGCTCGAGCAGGTCCGGCGTCGACCAGCGCGAGCCCTGCGACCAGATCTTGTCGCGTCGCCACTCATTGATGGCGCTGAAGTCGCCCTTGGCGAGATCTCCGTCGGCTGACGGATGCTCCCTGGTCAAGGCGGCCCACTGCTGCGCCGCCATCATGGCGCCCAGGGTGTAGGACGGGAAATAGCCGAAGGCGGCGCCCGGCCAGTGCACGTCCTGCATCGGCCCGTCGGCCGGGTTGTCGATGGTCGACAGGCCGAGATAGTCGCGCATCTTGGCATCCCAGGCCTCGGGCAGGTCGGCGGCCTCCAGCCGTCCTGAGACGAGCTCCTGCTCGAGCTCGTAACGCAGGATGACATGCAGCGGATAGGTGACCTCGTCGGCGTCGACGCGGATGAAGCCGCGTTCCACATGATGGACATGCGGCAGGATGTCGTCGATCGACCAGGCTTCGCCGAGATGCTTCTCGACAACCGGCAGCGCCCAGCGCCAGAAGGCGGGGTTGCGGCCGATCTGCTTCTCGACGAACAGGCTCTGGCTCTCATGCACGGCCATGCCGCGCGCCTTGCCGAGCGGCCAGTGCGACCAGGCTTTCGGCAGATTCTGTTCGTAAAGCGCGTGGCCGGTCTCGTGCAGCACCCCCATCAGCGCCGACAGGAAATCGGAAGTCTTGTAGCGGGTGGTGATGCGCACATCGGTCGGCACGCCGCCGCAGAAGGGATGGTGCGACACCGCCAGCGAGCCATGGGTGAGGTCGAAGCCGACCGCCGCCATCATGGCAAGACCAAGCTCGCGCTGCTTCTCGACGGCGTAGCTGCCGGAGAGCGGCTTGAGCGCGTGCTTCGCCAGCCGCGCATCCTGCATCGCCAGCGCATGCGGCAGGAAATCCTTGAGGAAAGCCTTCAGCTCGACAAACACCGGCGTGATGTCGGCGGCGCGGTTGCCGGGATCGTACTGCTCCATCAGCGCGTCATAGGGGGCGAGGCCGAGCGCCTCGGCGCGCAGCGCCGCTTCTTCTCGGACCAGCGCCACGACGCCTTCCAGTGCCGGCAGGAAGCCCGCCCAGTCATTCTTGGCGCGCAGGTCGCGCCAGAGCTGCTCGGAGCGCATGCGCGCCGTCGTCTGGCGCTCGACAAATTCGACCGGCAGGCAGGTGAGGTTGGTATATTGGCGGCGCAGTTCCCTCACCGCAGCCTGCTGCTCGTCGTTCAGCGGTTCGGCTTCGGCGGCGGCGATCCAGTCGCCGATCTCCGGTGCGGTAGCCTGGGCGTGCAGCATGCCGGCCAAGGCCGACATCGCCTCGGCGCGCTTCTCGCCGCCGCCAACCGCCATGTGGGTCGCCTCATCGGCGCCGAGAATGGCCAGCGCATGTTCCAGCGCTTCGAGCCTATGGCCGAGCTGATCGAGTTTTTGGAAGGACATGGAGGGTTTCCGGCTGCAAAGGGGTTGGCGCGAAAAGATACCAAGGCGCGCAGCTTGGCAACCCTGATCCGCCCGTTCCGGATCAGCCCACCTTGCCTTGCAACAGCGCTGCGTGATCAAGGTTGGGGCCAACGAGCGGAGGGGACAATGATCGGCAATATCCTGACCGGGCTGGTGGCGCTGATCCACTGCTACATCGTCTATCTGGAGATGGTGCTGTGGGACACGCCGCGCGGCCACAAGGCGTTCAACCTCAAGCCGGACTTCGCCAGCGCCTCGAAAGTGCTCGCCGCCAACCAGGGGCTCTATAACGGCTTTCTTGCTACAGGCCTGATCTGGGGGCTCTATCTCGGCACCGGTGGGTTCCAGATCAAGATGTTCTTCCTGCTTTGCGTTGCCGTCGCCGGCCTCTATGGCGGGGCGACCGTCGGCCGCAAGGTCCTGTTCGTCCAGACG
>NZ_RZSR01000993.1:0-2144 GCF_004023265.1 Mesorhizobium sp. M1A.F.Ca.IN.020.06.1.1 | reverse complement strand
GCGGGCCTTACCTTCACCGGAAGATTCGGAGCTGAGGGTCTCAAGGGCGTGCCGGGCCTGTTCGCGCGAAGCGCGACCGCAGCCGCCGACGGCGCCATGCTCAGTGGCGTCGACGCCGCGCTCAACGGGCGGGACATCGTGCGGGAAATGGGCTCCGGCGCGATTTTGGGTGCCGGTGGAAATGCGCTCGCCGAGGGGATTAGTGCTGTCGGCAGCCGGGTCGTGGCAAGGCTCACTGGTGGCCAAACCGAGGTCCCGTCCAATGCAGCGCTGGAGGCCCCGGCTCCTTCAGCTTCCGAGAGCATCACAGCGCCTCCAGAGGTCGAGGCCGGAGGTACTATCGCCGGCGTCGATGAATCTACTGCCGGCCACGATCTCCATCTCTACTACATGCCTGAATGGGATGCCGCGCAACGGGCTGCGGCGGATCTCAAAGTTAAGATATTGACCGAAGCCGACACTGTGGTTAGCCGTGCTGTGCGGCTGTTTGGATCGGCGCGGAGGAGGTTTATAGCCGCTGGCAACGAGGTTCTTGCCGGCAGCCATGTGGACCACCGAGTCGATTTGCAGCTTGGAGGTTCAGATACAATCGACAATATGGCTCTGCTTGACGCCAGCGTTAACACAAGTCTCGGGTCTCAAATCAATAACTTGATTAAGAATCTGCCAAAGGGAACTAAAATCAACAAGGTAACTATTGGAGATCGTGATGTTCGAGATATTCCAAAAAAACTTCGAGGTAGATAGCAGGGTCCCGGCGGATTCTGGTAATTCTTCGCTGGAAACAAAGGTGGCCGGGCTGAATGAGTTGCTCGCGACCTTCGGCGGCGCGACGTTCCGTCATGGCTTGTATCGAATAATGCGGGCGCAGGACGTCGCGCGATGGAACGCAAGAGTATTGTTGGGCTTCCCCGAATTCTCCGGTCGAATAACTTGCTTTGGCTATGACTGGCAAGGCTCGGCCTTTGCGGTCGACACCGGAAGGCTTGAGCAGGGCGAGCCAGGCGTTTTGATGTTCGAACCGCATACGGCGGAAGCTTTGCAGATACCGTCCAATATCAAGACTTTCCACGACGTCGAGCTCGTGGAGGAGGACGGTGCCGCCTTGGTCCCCGACGGATACGCAGCATGGCGTGAGAGCGGTGGGGCCGAACCGAATTACCAACAATGCGTAGGTTACAAGAAACCGCTGTTTCTAGGAGGTGAGGACACGATCGACAATTTCGAGTTGTCGGACTTGGATGTCTATTGGCACATCATGGGCCAAATCATCGCCAAGGTGAAGGGACTGCCGCCCGGAACACCAGTGCGCGTGTAGGCTTGAACCCCGGGGGTGGCATGGACGAGGCACCAAGCGCAACCCACCAGCAGACCGTGATAGATCACACATAATCATGTTCACCCACAAACCGTGAGGTTGCGTACAACTAAAAATGCAGGTACGGTGACTGAATGCAAGCGAGAGTTGCTAAGGGCGTAAAATCTGAATAGGCAGAAGAAAGGTATTCGCTGGCCTCTTAGAACTTTCGAAGCTATCCGCACTTGGACAAAGGGGGATTATATGGGTGCAGGGTCTGCCGCCATGCTGCTCGGGGCGCTCGTTCCGACGTTTTTGCTGAGCCGATTATTGCTATGGGTTACAAAGAGTTGGAACGGTGGCGTGCTGCGCCTGTTGCTGGTGCATATCATTTGCGGCGCGCTCGCCCTTGTCGCCTCTGCTTACGGCTACTCGCATAACGGGGCGCCGGATTGGTCCCACAGCTCCGTCTATATGGTTGCTCAGTTGATCTGGCTGATTGTGGATTTTGTTCGCGGCCGCCGCAGGCAAAGCCAGCCTGCGAGCTGATGGCCCTTAGATTCGCCTTCGCTTCGCCGTTTCAGCGCTCGATAGCGCCAGCATCTCAGGCGCCGGCGCTGCCCCGCCCTTTGGGGCACCTTCTCCCCGTGAAACGGGGAGAGGGCAAAGCCGACGCGATCAATAATCGCCGTTGTAGTACCGGTCGTCGCAGGGCGCGGTGTAGATGCGGCCGTAGCGGTCCTGGTAGCGGCAGAGCTGCTCGCCGCGGCGCTGCGGCGTCGTGGCCGAGCCGACGACGGCGCCGAGCAGCGCGCCGCTCGCCGCACCGATGACGGTGCTCTTGGTG
>NZ_RZSR01000992.1:0-2145 GCF_004023265.1 Mesorhizobium sp. M1A.F.Ca.IN.020.06.1.1 | reverse complement strand
ATCAAGGGGGAAACCTTCGAGTTCTGCCATATCCTCGCCGGCGTGGTCGAAATCACGCCCGACGCCGGCGAAACGGTGACCTACCGGGCCGGCGACAGCTTCGTCATGAAGCCGGGCTTCACGGGTGTTTGGAAGACCATCGAGACCGTGCGCAAGATCTACGTCACAGTGGGCTAGCGAGCGCCCGCGCAGGCCCTGACCGCCGCGGAAGATTTTGCCGTCTCTTGTCCCCAGCACGCAACATTCGTCGGCGGCGGATCGCCGAACAGCGCATGCTGCGTGTCGGCACGGGCTAGGCTGAGGCCGATGCTGCCGAGTGGTTGCCCATGAGCCTGAGCTTCGATCCCGATACAATCTCGCTTCCCGTCGGCCACTTCATCGATGGAGAGCTGATTTCGGCCGGGGGTGCGATCGAAATGCGCCGTCCGTCCGATGGCAAGTCCTATGCCGCCTGCCCCGTGGCCGGTGCGGACTTGGTGGACCGGGCGGTGGAAAGTGCCAAGGCGGCGCTGAAAGCCAGCAACTGGGGCGGCGTCCGGCCGCGCGAGCGCACCAGGGCGCTCCACGCCTGGGCCGATTTGATGGAAGCGGAAGCCGAAACGCTCGCCAGGATCGAGGCACTGTCCTCGACCCGGCCCGTCGGCCAGCTCGCCGCCGGCGACATCGCCGTGACCGCCGAGCAGATCCGCTTCTTTGCCGAGTTCGCCGATAAGGAAGGCAGCGAACTCGCGCCGACCGACGACGCCAGTTTCGGCATGATCATGAGCGAACCCTATGGCGTCGTGGCCGCGATCACGCCCTGGAATTTTCCGATCTCGATGGCCGGCTGGAAACTCGGCCCGGCGCTGGCCGCGGGCAATGCAGTCGTGCTGAAGCCGTCCGAAATGACGCCGTTCTCGACCGTTCATTTGGCGCAGCTCGCCGTCAGAGCCGGCCTGCCGGCAGGACTTATCAACGTGGTGCTCGGCGACGGCCCCACGACCGGCACGGCGTTGACCGGCCATCCCGAGATCGCCAAGGTCAGCTTCACCGGTTCAACCCGCGCCGGCTCGGCGATCATGGAGAACGTCGCCCGCACCGGCATCAGGCCGATGACGCTGGAGCTCGGCGGCAAGAGCCCGCAGCTCGTCTTTGCCGATGCCGATCTCGACAAGGCGGCGGCAGCAATCGCCGGCAGCGTCACCTTCAATGCCGGCCAGGCCTGCGTGGCCGGCACGCGCCTGATCGTCGAGAAGAGTGTGGCCGACAGCCTGACGGCGGCCATCCTTGAGCGAGTGAAGGCGGTGAAGCCCGGCCCGACCTGGGACGAGACCACGCAGTATTCGCCGATCATCTCGGAACGGCAGCGGGGGCGTGTCGACGCCATCGTGCGGGCCGCGCTCGAGGGCGGCGGCGAATGCCTGACGGGCGGCACCTTCATGGACAGCCCCGGCTATTTCTACGAGCCGACGCTGATCGCCAACGTCGACCAGGCCAATCCGGCGATCGTCGAGGAAATCTTCGGCCCGGTCCTGACGGTCCAGACCTTCGAGACCGAAGACGAGGCGCTCGCGCTGTCCAGCCATCCGACCTACGGACTGGCTTCCGGCCTGTTCACCGCGGATCTGTCTCGCACGATCCGTCTCGCGCGCAAGCTCGAAGCGGGCACCGTGTGGGTCAACCGCTACAGCCGCTCGCGCGACCACATTCTGCCGACCGGCGGCTATAAGCGCTCCGGCATCGGCAAGGACCTTGGCCGCGAGGCCTATCTCGCCAACCGCAGGACCAAGAGCGTCCTGATCAGCCTGTGAAGAGATGCCAATGAAGACCCACTCGATCGCCCTGATCCCCGGTGATGGCATCGGTCGCGATGTGACCGCCGCCGCCTGGACGGTGCTGGAAACCGTGGCCAAGCACTCCGGCTTTGCCCTGACCGGAACCGAGTTGCCATGGTCCTGTCGTTTCTTCAAGGAAACCGGCCGCATGATGCCCGAGGACGGCATCGAGACCTTGCGCCGCTTCGACGCCATCCTGCTCGGGGCCGTCGGATGGCCGACGGAGGTGCCGGATTCCGTCTCGCTCCACGGGCTGCTGCTGCCGATCCGCAAGGCATTCGTGCAATACGCCAATATCCGGCCGCACCGGCTGCTGCCTGGTGTGAGGGGG
>NZ_RZSR01000098.1:0-9991 GCF_004023265.1 Mesorhizobium sp. M1A.F.Ca.IN.020.06.1.1 | reverse complement strand
GCGATCCTCAATGTCGGCTCGATTTCCGGCATCGTCTCCAACATTCCCCAGAACCAGGTCGCCTACAACAGTTCCAAGGCGGCGGTGCACATGATGACCAAGAGCCTCGCCAGCGAGGTGGCGGCCGATAACATCCGCGTCAACGCCGTCGCGCCCGGCTATATCGAAACGGACCTTTCGCGCGGCGGCATCGAGAATCCGGAATGGTTCCCGATCTGGCGCGGCATGACGCCGATGGGCCGCGTCGGCCAGCCGGAAGAAGTTGCGGCGGCCGCACTTTTCCTGTGCTCTCCCGCCTCGAGCTACGTGACCGGCGAGGTGCTGGTCATCGACGGCGGCTATACCACACGCTGAGATGGCGCTGAGCCAGGGCGCTGAGACAGGAGAATTGCCATGAAACTCAAGGACAAGGTCGCCGTCGTCACCGGCGGCGCGCAAGGGATCGGCGCAGCCATCGTGCGCGGTTTCGCCGCCGAAGGCGCCCATGTCGTCATCGCCGATATGGCACTAGACAAGGCGGAAGCACTTGCGCGCGAGCTCGAAGGCAAAGCTACCGCTCTGCAACTCGACGTGCGCGACCACGCCTCGATCGAGGCGATGGTCGCTTCGGTGACGAGGACGCATGGCGGGATCGACATCCTGGTCAACAATGCCGCCGTCTTCGACATGGGGCCGCTTCTCGAGATTTCGGAGAAAAGCTTCGACCTGCAATTCTCGGTCAATGTGAAAGGGCTGTTGTTCACGCTGCAGGCGGTGGCCAAGCGTATGGTCGCCCAGGGGCGCAAGGGGAAGATCATCAACATGGCCTCGCAGGCGGGTCGGCGCGGCGAGGCGCTGGTCGCCGTCTACTGCGCCACCAAGGCCGCCGTAATCAGCATCACGCAGTCGGCCGGCCTTGCGCTGATCAAGCACGGCATCAACGTCAACGGCATCGCGCCGGGTGTGGTCGACACGCCGATGTGGGACCAGGTCGACGCGCTGTTCGCGCGCTACGAGAACCTGCCGATCGGCGAGAAGAAGCGGCAGGTCGGGCTGGCGGTGCCGGCCGGACGCATGGGCGATCCCGACGATTACCGGGGTGCGGCCGTCTTCCTGGCATCGAGCGAGGCCGACTACGTCGTGGCGCAGACGCTCAATGTGGACGGCGGCAACTGGATGAGTTGATTGGCCGAAGCTCGAGGCCCCGCCTGCGACAATCGGGCAGGAACGATCTGGCGGCTGACGCATTTTGGTTCCCATCAACCGTTTGAGGGAACCATGCGCATCGCTCATGTCGCGCCGCTCTACGAATCCGTGCCGCCGAAACTATATGGCGGCACCGAGCGGATCGTGTCCTATCTCACCGAAGCGCTGGTGGAAGTCGGGCACGAAGTGACCCTGTTCGCCAGCGGCGACAGTGAGACCTCGGCGCGGCTGGTGCCCGGTCGCGACCAGGCGATCCGTCTTGATCCGCGGCCGAAAAAGTCCGAGATTGCGGCGCATATGGCGATGCTTTGCCAGGTGCGCGAGCGGGCGGACGAGTTCGACGTCATCCACTTCCATCTCAGCCATTTCGTGCATTTTCCATTCTTCGAACACATGGCGGGGCGAACGGTGACGACCCCGCATGGCCGGCTCGACTATGTCGACCTGGCGCCGGCCTACAAGCGCTTCCCGCGCTTTCCGATGATCTCCATCTCGCACAGCCAGAAGCGCGGATTGCCCGACGCCAACTGGCTGGCGACGATCCATCACGGCATTCCGGTCGATGCGTATCAGCCCACCTACAATCCCTCGGCCGAGGAACCCTATTTGGCTTTCCTGGGCCGGCTGTCTCGCGACAAGCGCCCGGATCGAGCGATCGAGATCGCGCGAAGTTCCGGTTTGAAGCTTAAGCTGGCGGCCAAGATCGGCGATGACGATCGCGCCTATTTTCACGACGAGATCGAGGCGCTCGTCGACGGCGACCGGGTCGACTATGTCGGCGAGATCGCGGAACACGAGAAGGCCGAGTTTCTCGGCAATGCCGCGGGCCTGCTGTTTCCCATAGACTGGCCGGAGCCGTTCGGCCTGGCGCCGATCGAGGCGATGGCTTGCGGCACGCCGGTAATCGCCTGGAACTGCGGCGCCCTGCCGGAGCTCATCGACCAGGGCGTGACCGGCTTTGTCGTGGACTCTGTCGATGATGCGGTCGCTGCGATGCCGGTCCTGCTCGGACTGGACCGACGGCAGGTGAGAGTGGTCTTCGAAAAGCGGTTTTCAGCCACCAGGATGGCGCGCGACTATCTTGCCGCCTATATGCGCCTGATCGGCATCCAGGAGGCGAGAGCCTCCTGATCGGCATTCTCTTGGGGCGGGGCAAGCGAAGAGGTCACGAATGACGCAGCTCGACGAGCGCAAGCTCGATCCCGCCGTAGCCCTTGCCTCGCTCGACGAAACTGCGCCGCGGGAGCCGCACCGGCTGTTCGCGCTCAAACAGGGCGATTGTTTCGCGGTCACCGACGCCTATGGTGACATCAGGGGCGCCGGCGACGGTTTCTTTCGCGACGACACGCGCGTTCTTTCCGAGTTCCGCCTGACGATCGGCGGCAGGCCGATGTCGCTGCTCGGCGCCTCGCTCAGCCAGGACAATGTTCTCTTCACCAGCAACCTCACCAACTTGCCGATACAGAGCGCCGCCGGCCGCGACATTCCGCAAGGCGCGATCCATATCGAGCGCGTCAGGCTGATCTGGCAGGACAGGCTATTCGATCGCATCACGCTTTCCAACTACAGCCGCGAGCATTCGACCATCGCCATCTCCTTGCATTTCGCCGCCGACTTTCGCGACATGTTCGAGGTGCGCGGCTCGACACGGCCGAAACGTGGAACGGTCCATCTGGCGAAGACCGACAAGGCGTCCGTTATGCTCGGCTATGACGGTCTCGACGGCCTGCCGCGCCAGTCGGCAATCTCCTTCTCGCAAGCTCCCGACCAACTGAGCGACAATCGAGCCGACTTCCTGATCGCGGTGACCAAGCGCAGCAGCAAGGTGCTTTATGTCGAGGTGGGCCCGGAAGTTGCCGAAACGCCGAATCGCGACCGGTTCCGGGCCGCTGCCGCACGCGCGCGTTTTGCCATGCGCGCCAAGCGTCGGCATGGCGCCACGGTCCACAGCTCCGGTCGCGTCTTCAACGATTGGGTCGAACGCGCCCGCGCGGATGTCGCGTTGCTTACCACCGAGCTTCCTACCGGGCCTTATCCTTATGCCGGCATCCCGTGGTTCTCCACGGCCTTCGGCCGCGACGGCGTGATCTCCGGCTTGCAGATGCTGTGGCTCAATCCGGGTCTCGCGCGCGGCGTGCTGGCGTTCCTTGCCGAACATCAGGCGACGGAGACGTCGCCCTTCATCGATTCCCAGCCAGGCAAGATCATGCACGAGACGCGCAAGGGCGAAATGGCGGCGCTGCGCGAACTTCCCTTCGGCCGCTATTATGGCGGCGTCGACACGACCCCGCTCTACATTCATCTCGCCTGCGCCTATGCCGACCGCACCGGCGACATGGCCTTCATCGACACGCTCTGGCCATCGCTCAAGGCGGCGGCCGAGTGGACGGAAGAGGCAAGCCGGGCAACGGGTTTCGTCACCTACCAACGCGCAGCGGAGTCCGGCCTCGCCAACCAGGGCTGGAAAGACAGCGTCGACTCGGTCTTCCATGCCGACGGCCGCATGCCCAAGGGACCGATCGCGCTGGTCGAAGTGCAAGGCTATGTCTTTGCCGCTTATCGCGGCCTTGCCGCGCTCGCACGCCGCCGCGGCGAGTTTGCCGATGCCGAACATTGGGAGAACCGCGCCGAGGAAATGCGGATCGCCGTCGAGCGTGACTTCTGGATCGAGGATCTGAACTTCTACGCCATCGCGATCGACGGCGAAGGCCAGCCCTGCAAGGTGCGAACGTCAAATGCGGGGCATCTGCTTTATGCCGGGCTGCCGCAGCCGGAGCGCGCCAAGATTGTCGCCGATCAATTGCTGTCGGCTTCCTTCCATTCCGGCTGGGGACTGAGGACGCTTGCGGACGACGCGATCTTCTTCAACCCAATGTCCTACCATAACGGCTCGATCTGGCCGCACGACACGGCGCTCTGCGGTGTCGGCCTCTCGCGCTATGGAGAGCGCGAAAGTGTCGTGCGGCTGATGAGCGGCACGTTCGAGTCGGCCGTGCACTTCAACATGCGGCTGCCGGAATTGTTCTGCGGCTTCACCCGGGCGCCAGGCGAGGCGCCGATCGCCTATCCTGTCGCCTGTCTGCCGCAGGCCTGGTCGGCAGGCTCCACCTTCATGCTGATGCAGGCCTGCCTCGGTCTGGAAATCGACGGTTGGAAAGGCGAGTTGCGCGTCACCCGCCCACGGATGCCTATCGGTATCGACACGCTCACGCTCCGGCATCTGTCCGTCGGCAATAAGACTATCGACCTCACCTTCCAGCGTGTCGGGGACCGCGTCGTTGCCTTCCTCGCCGATCGGCATGAGGGCCTGGTGCCGCTGATTGTGCGGACTTAGACGGGTCGATTGCGCAATTCCGGACGGAAAACCGTTACGAGAGCGGAGTTCCGCAAATGCATCCGGCAGTCGAAAAATGTCGGAACCGACGAGCGCCCTATGCGTTTGCAAACCGGAACCGGCACACCTCTCCGCAGCCGGCAAGAACGAAAACAAAATAGCGGACAGCCGGAGGCAACCTGGCATCAATGGCACAGTATGGCGTCGACCTCTTGTGGGTCCTTATCCTAGCTAGTCTCGGACTCAGCGCTCTCGCGATCTTCGTCTCAATAACCAGGCACCGTCACCAGCATGCAACGGCTGTGAACACGCCCGGTGCGGGCGAGGACGTCGCATCGGAAGCCGCACGCAAGGTGTTGCGCGAATTCGAGAAGAACGGGCAGTCGGTCGACGCCGCCCTCGTCACCTGGTCACCGGAGACGCTGCGCAAGATCCTTGCCGAGGATCTGCCGGACGCACAGGTCATCGTCGTCTCCAACCGCGAGCCCTACATCCACAATGAGGACGAGAACGGCGATGTCGAGCTCGTCGTGCCGGCGAGCGGACTGGTCTCGGCACTGGAGCCGATCACGCGCGCCTGCGCCGGCACCTGGATCGCCTATGGCGGCGGCAGCGCGGATCGTCAGGTCGTCGACCGCCACGACCGGGTACAGGTGCCGCCCGAAAATCCATCTTATGCCCTGCGCCGGGTCTGGCTGACCGATGAGGAATATCAGGGCTATTATCTCGGCTTCGCCAATGAAGGGCTTTGGCCGCTCTGCCATATAGCCTTTACCCGACCGATCTTCCGCGAGTCGGACTGGGCGGCCTACGAGGCCGTCAATCGCAAATTCGCCGAAACGGTGGTTGCCGAGGCCCGCAACGAGAGGCCGATCGTGCTGGTCCAGGATTATCATTTCGCACTGCTGCCGCGCATGATCCGCGAGCGGCTGCCCGAGGCCATCGTCATCACCTTCTGGCACATCCCGTGGCCGAACTCGGAAGTGTTCAGCATCTGTCCGTGGCGCGAGCGCATTCTGGATGGGCTGCTGGGCAGCTCGATCATCGGCTTCCACACCCAGTTCCATGCCAACAACTTCACCGAGAGCGTCGACCGTTTCATGGAGAGCCGGATCGAACGGGCGGATGCCGCGGTGTCCTATGGCGGCCAGACGACTTTGGTCCACGCCTACCCGATCTCTATCGAATGGCCTGTGCAACTCCTGAAGAGCCTGCCGCCGGTCGAGGAATGCCGCGCGCAAATCCGCGAGCGGTTTGGAATTCCAGCCGACGCCAAGCTGTGCGTCGGTGTCGAGCGCCTCGACTACACCAAGGGCATTCTCGACCGCTTCCATGCGCTGGAGGAACTGTTCATCCGCTACCCTGAAATGATCGGCAAGGCGGTGTTCCTGCAGGTCGCCGCACCGAGCCGGGGCACATTGCCGGCCTACAAGCACCTGCATGAGGAATGCCAGCGGCTCGCCGAGGGACTCAACGAGCGCTACGGCAACGGCAGCTATCGTCCGGTCGTGCTCGTGGCCGAGCATCACTCGCAGAAGGACGTCTACAAGATCTACCGCGCGGCCGACATCTGCCTCGTCACCAGCCTGCATGACGGCATGAACCTCGTGGCCAAGGAGTTCGTTGCCGCGCGCGACGACGAAGAGGGCGTGCTCCTGCTCAGCACGTTTGCCGGCGCCTCGCGCGAACTGCTCGAGGCGCTGATCGTCAATCCTTACGACGCGGCGATGATGAGCGAAGCCATGCGGCAGGCGCTGGTCATGGGGCCCGACGAGCAGCGCGAGCGCATGCGCCGCATGCGCGAGATCGTACGCGACAACAATGTCTATCGCTGGGCCGGCAGCATGCTGCTCGACGCGGCGCGATTGAGGAAGCGCGGCGAGCTCGACCGCGTCACGGCCTTGTCCGACCGCTCGGCAAACACCAACGGCGACAATGTCGTCTCTATCTTCGAACGCAAACAGGCAGTCGGATTCCGATGAACATCCAAGCAGATTTGACACCACCGCTTCCCGAAGGCCGGTGGGCGCTCTTCCTCGATATCGATGGCACCTTGCTCGAGCACGCCGCCCATCCAGATAGCGTCGCGGTCAGCGCGGAGTTGCGTTCGCTGCTGAAAGCGGTCGAGCGCCGGCTGGATGGAGCGCTGGCTTTCATCACCGGCCGCTCTATCGCGGCCGTCGACCGGCTGTTCGAGCCTTTGAAGCTGCGAATCGCCGGCCTCTACGGGCTGGAGCACAGGCTGACACCGGACGGGCAAATCGAGGCCGCCGACGAGCCGGCGGATATGGCTGCACTTGCCGACGAAATCGAGCTGGAGCTGGCAAGCAAGGCCGTCTATGTCGAGCGCAAGGGGCCGGTGCTCGCCATCCACACGCGGGCGGCGCCGCAATTGCTGGCCCGCGCGACGGAACTGGTCGAGACAGCACTTGCCCGGCTGCCGAAAGGCTACCGCGTAATTGCCGGCAATGCCGGTGTCGAACTGATGCCGCTGGAGGCGGCCAAGGGCGCCGCAATCCGGCGCTTCATGCAGCTTGAACCTTTCACCGGACGGCGTCCGGTATTCCTCGGCGACGACACGTCCGACGAAAACGGTTTTGAGACCGTCAATGCCGCGGGCGGGATCTCGATCCGCGTGAGACCGCAGGGCGAGACCGCGGCGCGTTTCGCCATCGCCGATGTCGCCAGCGCGATCGCCTGGCTCGCGGCGAATTTCAATGACGGCTTCGAACCGGCGGACCGCAGCGATCTGGTTGCCTGATCAATCTCGGGAAAAGTGCGTCACGGTCCTTCGTCTGGGATCGCAAAAACGGCCCCACAACGGGGCCGTTTTGTCGGTAGCTGCACTGATTGGTTACTTGCTGCCGCCGTTCTCCTTGACGCTGCTGCAGAACTCCGGATGGCTGTTGGCTGCATTGGCGTTCTTGGCCTCGTCCTCACAAGCCGTCATCATCGCGGTCTGGTCCTCCGGCGACATTGCCTTCCACGCCTTCACGAAGGCGTCCTTGCTGACCATCGTTTTCATGCTGGAGTCGGTGTAGAAGGGCTGCATCTTGGCTGGGTCATCCAGCGCCGACGTGCCGGTTTCGCCAGCGGCGAGAGCCGAGCCGGCGACCATCGAAAGGGTCATTGCGCCAAGGCAGATCATCTTGATGTTCATGACATAAACCTCCTGTTTCTCTGGATCGTTCGAGAAACGATCGTGTCATCAACGGAAGGTCCGGATCAAAGTTCCTCTATTCCCGTGAAATGCAGAAAAAAATTCTGAAGAAAAATGGTCCTGAGAGGGCCGAAACTCTCCGTGGTCCGGCCGTTAAGTTTGGTTGCATTACACTCAGGGCGGCAATCAGTAGCAGGAACGCTAATGTTCCAGGCGACGAGGCGCGATCAGTTCCTGTCGACCGGCTTGGAGCGCATCCGCGAAACGGTCTCTCGCTCGGCGCGCTTGGAGCGCATCGGCGGCAGACCGCGATCGAGGAGGTCCATGTCCTCCAGCACCATGTCGCCCATGCGCTTGAAGGCAACGTCGAGCGCGCCGGCGCGGTGTGCCGAGCGCAGAAAGCCGGAAAGCGAGCGCACCGGGTGGTTCTTGGCCAGCGGCTCCTCGGGAAACACGTCGCTGGCCGCAACGATATGGCCGCTTTTGACCGCTCCCATCAGCGCCGGGAAATCGACGACGCCGGCGCGGCTGAGCAGGATGAAGGCGGCGCCCTGGCGCATCTTGGCGAAAGCGTCGGCGCCGAGAAAACCCTGGTTCTCGCTGGTCACCGAGGCGACGACGAAAACGAAATCGCTTTCCGACAGCACCTTGTCGAGCGAGGCCGGCTCGACGCCATGTTCCACCAGCACGGAAGGCGGTAGCCAGGGATCGAAGACCCTGGTGCGCGTGCGGAAGCCGGTCAGCAGCCGATTGAGAGCGCGGCCAAGATCGCCGAAGCCGATGATGCCGACATCCGAACCTGAGAGGAGTCGCGCCGTCTGGTTGCCGTCGCCGCCCCATAGTTCCTCGCCTTGCCGGAAGGCGAGGTCGGCATCGACGATGCCGCGCGCCAGGTTTAGCGCCATGGCAAGGCCGAGTTCCGCCACCGGCTCCGCGAACACCAGGCCGGTGGTGACGACGTGAATGCCGCGGGCAAACAGCGTCTCATAGGGCATGTTGTTGATGAGATTGGTCTCGACGTTGAAGATGCAGCGCAGCGCTTTCAACCTCTCCAGCGTCTGAGGGGTGATCGGCGGCTGGCCGACGATGTAGCGGGCTTCGGCCAGCACATCTGTCGGCAACTCCGAGACACCTTCCGGCGTTGTCTCGACGATGCGATATTTTTTGCGGAAAAGCGCCAATTGCGGCGGCGTGAAGATCAGGTCGAGCGTGCGCGGTTCGGGTGCGCTGATCACCAGCGGCGAGGCTTTGTTGGACATGATTTTCCTCCCGGCGCGATTGGATCGCATCAATCATATCAGCGTTTTTACTCTCGATGAAACGATTTACAACAGCGAAAAATCGATTTATCGATTATGTTAACGAGAGGGCGACCACTCGCCTCCGGGAGAAGATTAATGGCGCAACAGCAGGCCCAGCAGCGGCGCGCGTCGATCCACGATGTGGCAAGCCAGGCGGGCGTGTCGGCGGCCACTGTTTCCAAGGTTCTTTCCGGCGTCACCACGGTAAAACCGGAAAACGCGCAGCGCGTCCTCGATGCCGTCGAGCTTCTGGGCTACCGCGTCGATCCGCTCGCCTCGGATATGCGCAGGGCCAAGCGTCGCATCATCGGCGCCATCATGCCGGAGTTCGAAAGCGAGTTCTTCGGCCAGATGGTGAGCGAGCTCGAAGGCCTCGCCGAGCAACGCGGCTATACGCTGGTCGCCGCCTCCAGCCGGGAATCGGAGCAACGTGAGAAGGAGATCCTCGCCCGCATGCATGACTGGCGCGTTGCCGGCGTCGTACTGGCGCCGGTGCGAAACGAGCACGGACCGGCGGCTGGTTTCATGAAAGCGAACGGCATGACAGGGGTGCTGATCGACCGCGTGCTTGCCGATGACGCCTTCGACACGGTTTCGGCCGACAGCGCGGCGGCAAGCGCCGAGGTGGCGCGCGCGCTGGTCAGCCAGGGCCATCGCCATGTTCTTGTGGTCGGTCTCGGCCAGCAGGCGGCGACCGTGCGCGCCCGGCTCGAAGGGTTTCGCAAGACGGCACTTGAGCTTGCGCCCGACATCAGGGTCGACGTCGTACTCTGCGAAAGCGATGTCGGGCCCTTGCGGACGCTGCTTCGCGATTATTTCAGCCAGCGGGAAGACGGCGGCGACAGGCCTACGGCGGTCTATTCGCTCTTCCTGAAGGGCACGCTGGTGGCGCTTTCGGAGTTTCGGCGGCGCGGCTGGCATTGCCCAAACGACATCTCGCTGGTCGGCTTCGACGACGCCGAATGGATGCAGGTGACGTGGCCGGCGATCGCCGCGGTGGTGCAGCCGGTG
>NZ_RZSR01000991.1:0-2149 GCF_004023265.1 Mesorhizobium sp. M1A.F.Ca.IN.020.06.1.1 | reverse complement strand
TTCTAGGACTTAAGCGAATAAGCCCGGCAAACGGGCCGCCTCAGAGATGCCCGGCCTGCCGAGGTATCGAGGGGACCTAGGGCGCACAGGCCGGGCTCTTACCCCGATGGCCGCGGGGCAGAGAGGGATTATGCGCCCCCTTCCAGCGGTAGGCATCCACGTTTTTAGTGGTAGCTAATGAAAAGCCCGCCCCAGCTAATAAGCTTAACGGCGGTGGTGGATATCGCTAGGCTCTGCTCCGCTTAGAGAGCGAGCGCCATAGGTCCGTCTCATCGGTTGTGCCGTCAACGAAAGCTTGGAACACGTCTTTAGCCAGATATTCCCGCTGTTCGCGATCCTTCTTGGCTAGACGCCGCTCGTCGCACAACCGGCTAAACACCCGCTGGAGCATGTCCAGGTCAGCGGGCCCGTAGACGCCACTGCAACGCGACAATGACATGAGCGCCGCCCTTCTGCGCGGCGTGCAGATTATTTCATAAAAGGGCACGAACTGCGACCGCTTTTTATTAGCTACGCCTAAAATTCTGATGCCAATCGCCGAAAGTTATGCATAATCCACGCTTGCCCCTCTGCCCAAACGGGGGCATGGCCCGGCCTGTCTACCCCAGGTCACCCAAACCCCGCAGGCCGGGCCCCATGTCTAAGCCGCATCGTGACGCGCCGACTGACCAATCTTCTGTTTGTGCGATGGCTGTCCCGTCCATTTTTTCCACCCAATAGGGGGTGTTAAGAGGTACGCGTTCAAGTGACCTGTGGATTGTAACTGGCTGTTGACATCAACTGGCCTAGAGTTAGTTCGCGCTAGCCCTGCTTGAGGAGCCGCGCCTCGCGAAGCAGCGAGCTCGGATTATTGCCAATTATCTCGACGAGCTCGCGCGCTTGCGCTTCGGTGATGCCGGTTTCTCGGATTAGGAATTGCACCCTAGATTCCTTGTGAGCCTGTGCTCGCTTGCCAAGCTCTTGCTTGATTTCGGCCATACGAGAAGTCCCCTAGTCGCGCCAAACGCGATTGGGCCGAGTTTTGTTCCCGTGAAAAATTCGCTGCAGCTGCTGAGCGTAAGCGGCGGCTCCGGGGAAGCAGGAAGGCTTATCATCGAGGACGCAATAGCCCCCACATCGTTTGTAACTTTTCCAAAAGCGCGTATGTTGGCCTTGTGGCATCCGGGCGGCCCCTTGCGCCGGCCGCATTGTGGAGGGGAGCTATGGGCGCTGGGAACGGGCATGGGTCACTGGGCCTCCAACCCGGCGAGTATCTGGACCATCATCTGGAGTGCCCCTATTGCGGCACCATCCGGCTAAGGCTCCCCAAGGACGCCGAGCCCTCGACGCCGATCAAGTGCGACGATTGCGGCAAGTATCTCGGTATATGGGATGAGCTACAGAGCGATTTCGAGCGCCAGGGCGGCAACAGTGGCGCGTTCCGCCTCGATAAGGGGCGCATCCAGAAGCTCGGCTAACGCGCGTTCGCCCGCCGGAAATAACGAAAGCCCGTCGCAGCTATTGAGCGTAAGCGACGGGCTTTTTAGGTTGCCACCAGGCGGCTACATCTGAAGGGATCGACCACCTCTGGCCGAAACTCACGAGCGCGTGATCTAGTTCCAATTTTAGCAACTGCTTGACGACCGGATTACGCGAGCTTCACTGGATAGAACTTCAGATCTTCTCGCACCTTTTTCGCGCGAGTGACTGCACTGTCTGAGCGCGGCCCTAAATGCCTCGGCTGCCAGGTCGCATTTGCACTTGGATGGACCATTGCTCTGAATCACAATTTCGGCCTGCCTGGTTGTCAAACCGTGCTTTGCCGCAAACTCGTTCAGGTCGTAGGTTTCCGTCCAGCGCGACCGCTTCAAACCTTGCATTTTACCTCCGGGGGTAACGAAACTCGTGAGAAGCAACGCGGGACTGCTGAGAAGGTTTCCGATCCGAGGAGCCTAAAAGAAGCGCTTGCTGCTGTCCAAACGCGGCACCTTTGACGTCAGGATTCTGGAGCCTGCCTTCGCTATGCCATGACTCTGGCGCGGGCTCCCAGTTTACATTTGCTATTTTCATCCGGGCCGAATCAACGACATAGTGAGCCAGGGCCAATCGCAACGCAGTTTGCTGCCTCTATGGCCCCTTCCCCTCCGACGACCGTTCGACGCACCCCGAG
>NZ_RZSR01000990.1:0-2150 GCF_004023265.1 Mesorhizobium sp. M1A.F.Ca.IN.020.06.1.1 | reverse complement strand
CGGCAAGACCTATCAATGGCAGGTGCGCGGCGTCAGTTTCGACGAGGCTTTTCGCGTGGCTGTGAAGGGCGCGGCACAGATTCTGTCGGGGAATGGACAGCCGTAAACGTCGGCTGCCCTTCATCCGCCTGCCGGCACCTTCTCCCCGTCAAGGGAGAAGGGAAGTGCTCCAGCGCCGGCGATCCCCTCTCCTCGTTCTTCGCGGAAGCAACTGGCACAATCGTGTCGCATTGGTCAGCGGCAGGGGCGCATGGTAAAAGCCGGGACGACAACAGAGTTCTGGCGATGAACAAGTTTACCCCCGCAAAGCCTGCCGGCGCCCGCAGCGTCGACGAGATCACAGGCAGCCGCAGGCTGCGGCGCATGCGCAAGGCCGACTGGTCGCGCCGGCTGGTGCAGGAAAACCAGCTCTCGGTGAACGATCTGATCTGGCCGATCTTCGTCGTCGACGGCAAAAATGTGCGCGAGCCGATCGCCGCCATGCCGGACGTCTACCGCCTGTCGGTCGACCTCGCGGTGAAGGAAGCGAAGCGCGCCGCCAAGCTCGGCATCCCGGCGATCGCGACTTTCCCCAACATCGAGCTTTCGCTGCGCGACCAGACGGGCTCGCATATCCTCGATCCCGACAATGTCATCAACCGGGCCACCCGCGCCATCAAGGACGCGGTGCCGGAGATCGGCATCATTACCGACGCGGCGCTCGATCCATTCACCAGCCATGGCCATGACGGCATCCTGCGCGACGGCATCATCGTCAATGACGAAACCGTCGAGCAGGTCACGGCCGCGGCCGTCATCCAGGCAGCCGCCGGCGCGGACATCATCGCGCCGTCCGACATGATGGACGGCCGCATCGGCGCGATCCGCGACGCGCTGGACGCCAACGGCTTCCAGGACGTGGCGATCATGTCCTATGCGACGAAATTCGCCTCGGCCTTCTACGGCCCCTATCGCGAGGCAGTCGGCACCGCCGGCCTGCTCAAGGGCGACAAGAAGACCTATTATATCGACCACGCGAATTCCGATGAAGCCGTGCGCGAGGCCGAGCAGGATCTGGCCGAAGGCGCCGACATGCTGATGGTGAAGCCTGGGCTGCCCTATCTCGACATCATCCGCCGGCTGAAGGACGAGTTCCAGATGCCGACCTTCGCCTACCAGGTGTCGGGCGAATATTCGATGATCAAGGCGGCCAGCGCCAATGGCTGGATCGACGGCGAAAAGGCGATGCTGGAATCGCTTCTCGCGCTCAAGCGAGCCGGCTGCGACGCGGTCCTCACCTATTTCGCGCCGACCGTTGCGGAGATGCTGAGGGGCTAGGCCCAGGCGCAATTTTAAATTCTCGCCGCGTCACCTGGGCGCCGCCCGACGAGTTGATCTCTCGCCGGAAAATTCCGCTTGCATAATGCAATCAGTTAAGCTACTCCATGACTGCTTGCAAAATGCAACTAGTTCACGAGGCGATCATGTCAAAGCTGCGCGTCAACGCTTTCACCCTGTCGCTGGACGGCTACGGCGCCGGCCCCGATCAGACTCTCGAAAACCCGCTCGGCGTCGGCGGCGAAGGACTGCATAAATGGATGATCGGCACGCGCACCTTTCGTGAGATGGTGATCGGCAAAGACGGCGGCACCACCGGCAGCGACGACAGCTTCGCCGCGCGCAGTTTTGAGAATGTCGGCGCCTGGATCCTTGGCCGCAACATGTTCGGGCCGGTCCGCGGCGAATGGCCGGACGAGAGCTGGAAAGGCTGGTGGGGCGACAACCCGCCCTATCACGTGCCGGTCTTCGTGCTCACCCATCACAAGCGGGCGCCGATCTTAATGGAAGGCGGCACGACGTTTTACTTCGTCACCGACGGCATCCATTCGGCGCTCGAACAGGCGAAGACGGCCGCCAAGGACAAGGATGTGCGGCTCGGCGGCGGGGTCGCCACGATCCGGCAATATCTGAAGGAAAGCCTGATCGGCGAGATGCATCTCGCGGTCTCGCCGATCCTGCTCGGCTCCGGCGAGCATCTTTTCGCCGGGCTGGACATGCCGAAGCTCGGCTACCGCTGCACCAGCCAGGTCGCGACCGCCGACGCGACGCATGTGATGATCGGGCGGGCGTAAGCTCGGCTCCCCCTTCTCCCCCTGTGGGAGATGGGGAAG
>NZ_RZSR01000989.1:0-2150 GCF_004023265.1 Mesorhizobium sp. M1A.F.Ca.IN.020.06.1.1 | reverse complement strand
GATGATCCGCGAACCCTGCCGCACCCGACACGCACGGAAAGGCGCCTCGAAATGAGCAGCGTGGAATTGCGAAAAGTCGACAAGCACTATGCCGGCTACCATGCCCTGAAGACGGTCGACCTGACGATCGAAAAGGGCGAGTTCGTCGTCATGGTCGGCCCCTCCGGCTGCGGAAAGTCGACATTGCTGAAGACGATCGCCGGGCTGGAAACCATCAACTCCGGCCACATCGTGATCAACGGGCGCGACGTCACCAGGGAAGAGCCCGGCGACCGCGGCATCGCAATGGTCTTCCAGTCCTATGCACTCTACCCACACATGACCGTCGCCGAGAACATGGGCTTCGGCCTGCGGATGGCCAACCGGCCCAGGACCGAGATCGACGCTGCCGTCAAACGCGCAGCACGGATCCTGCGTCTGGAGGAGCAGCTCGACAAGCGCCCGAAGCAATTGTCGGGCGGGCAGCGCCAGCGCGTCGCGATCGGTCGCGCGATCACCCGCTCGCCCGAGGTGTTCCTGTTCGACGAGCCGCTGTCGAACCTCGATGCCGCGCTGCGCACTCAGATGCGAGTGGAACTTTCGAGCCTGCACGCGCAGCTTGGATCGACGATGATCTACGTCACCCACGACCAGGTCGAGGCGATGACCATGGCCGACCGGATCGTGGTCCTCAACAAGGGCCGGATCGAGCAGGTCGGCTCGCCGCTGGAGCTCTACGCCAACCCTGCCAACATTTTCGTCGCGGGCTTCCTCGGCGCGCCACGCATGAATTTCATCGAAGCGAAAGCAGTGAGCGTCGAGGCATCCAGCGTCTCGGTAGCCGCCGCCGGCCTCCCTGCCATCACCTTGGATGGTATCGACGCCGGCGGCCTTTCGGCTGGTGATGCCGTGACCATCGGCATTCGTCCGGAGGCCCTGCGTGTCGTCGAGCCAAGCGACGACGTAATGCCGGCCTTCTCCAGCCAGGTCCGTCTGGTCGAGCAGTTGGGGCGCGAAACTGTCCTCTACGTCGACGGCTCTCCGCTTCAGACGACCAATTCCGACAGCGGCACCGGCAATTTCACGCTTCAGCTCAACAAGGTTTCTACCCTCGGCGTCGGCGCCGCGTTGCAGGTCGGCTTCGAAGCCGGCGACGCCTACCTCTTCGGCCCCGATGGCCGCACGCTCACGCCAAGAAAACCCGTCGCCTCGATCTGAACCTCGAAATTTCGAAAGTCCCATACGCATGAACCGCAAAGAGCCCGCTCCGCTATCCGTATGGCGGCCCCTCAATCTTGACCGCTTTCTGCTCGGAGCACCTCATTACCCCGAACATGTCGACGAAGGCTGCTGGCAGCGTGACGCCGAGCGCATGGCCGCCGCCGGCGTCAACACGGTGCGGATGGGAGAGTTCGCCTGGCACATTTTCGAGCCCCGCGAAGGCAAGTTCGAGTTCGGCCTGTTCGATCGGGCGATCGAACTTCTCGGCCGAGCGGGGATCGACACGATTATGTGCACGCCGACGGCCACCCCTCCCCGCTGGCTCACCGTCAACTACCCCGAAGTGCTGCGCGTTGACATAAATGGGCGGGCCTCGAGCCACGGATCGCGCCAGCATGCCGACACCACAAGCCCGGTATTCCGCGCCCACAGCCGCCGCATCACCCGCGCCATGGCCGAGCATTATCGGGACAACCCGCGTGTGATCGGGTGGCAGACGGACAACGAGCTCAACACCACGGTGTCGGAATCGTTCGCGCCTTCGACAAGGCTGGAGTTCCAGAAATACCTGCAGAAGGCCTACGGCACCATCGAGGCGCTGAACTTCGCCTGGGGCGGCCACTTCTGGGCGACGGCCTACGACGATTTCTCGCAGATCGACCTGCCGAGACCGCTCATGCCGTCCTACCCCAGCCCCGGCCATGTGCAGGACTACCATCGCTTTCTGGCCGCAGCGACCGCCGCCTTCCAACATGACCAGGTCGAGATCCTGCGTGCCGCCAATCCGGACTGGTTCATCTTCCACAATCTTGGCCAGCTTGCCGACATCGACTTCCGCGGTCAGTTCGGACAGGATCTCGATTTCATCGGCTTCGACATCTATCCGATGCTCTATGACGAGATGCGCCGAACCGGCGGGCATGCGGCGACCCAGGCCCTCCATCTCGACA
>NZ_RZSR01000988.1:0-2150 GCF_004023265.1 Mesorhizobium sp. M1A.F.Ca.IN.020.06.1.1 | reverse complement strand
TGCTTGGGCTTGTGGCCGCCGCAACGGCCGCGACCGCGAACACTCTCGCGCAACGCGATGCCTCGGGCGACATCACAACTCGCCTGTTCCGCTCGACCTATGCCAATGGTGCCGATGCAGTGACGGGCTTTTTTGGGCGCATCTCTTCGGACGGAACCGGCGACAACTACGCCCGCCCGCAATCCATTGCACAGACAAAAGCCATTCTCGGCATCGGGACCATGGCGAGCCGATCGCTGACGATCTCGACGTCCGCGCCAAGCGGTGGCGTTGATGGCGACGTTTGGTTTCAGGTGTAGGTATGGCCGCGTTTGCGAGGGACGCCGGTATCTGGAAGCCAATCGCCCCCAAATGGACCAGGCGTGCCGGTGTTTGGCAGAAGGTGAGAAAGGGCTTCGCAGATGTCGCCGGCATCTGGAAGCCTGTGTGGAGTTCCGACATCGCGGTTGCCTACCACGGCGCGGGTGATCCGGGTTTCACCTTCTCCGGCGTTCCGCTGCCCGAGGTCGGTCAGCAACGGGTCATGGTCGTTGCTTGGGGACAATTCAACGGCGGCAGCTTCTCTTCCGGCAATGTCATGGGGGTGGCGCTTACCCCGCTTGTTGAGTTGGGGAGCGGGCAGAGCCGCGCAGGCATAGCTGCCGCAGTGGTCAATACCGGCTCGTCTGGAACGGCATCGGTCAGCCTTACCGCTGGCGCATCAGGTGGCCCTGATCTCGGAGTGTTCAGTCTGTTGGGCGCTGACATTACGCCTCTCACAACGGCCAGTGACGCCACGTCCCCGATCAATATATCCCTCGATGTTGCCGATGGCGGCGTGATTATAGGCTGCGCAATGGGCCGAGGAACTCTCACCGCTGGCAATGGGTGGGCATGGTCCGAGCTTGTCGAGGATTTCGAGCGAGATACGCTCAGCAACGACTATGTGACCGGAGCACACAAAGCCTACGCTTCCGCAGCAACCGGAGTGGCGATCACCGCAACGGCATCTGGCTCCGTCGCGGACAGCGCCGGCGTCGCTGTTTCGTTCAAGCCTCAGCCTTGAGGCATCTAGTCCGAACCGTCTTCGGGATACGTCTGTGGCAGGAAAGCAAACCCTATAAAACCCGCCAGAAGGATCAGAGCGATCACGATTGCTAAGATCAGGATTGCTGTGCCAGCCATTTCCCCACCCCTTCCCCGAGAGAAACCATGCAATTTCTAGTTCTACTTATCGATGGCACTCGTTTGGTCAAGGGGCATCCCGGTTGGCGGATTGGGGACACGCCGGAGACGGCTCGGCTCTTGACCGACGACGAACTTGTCGCTGCAGGCTTCGGACTGAAGCTCGTGGATCAGCCGCCGACGTTCGATCCGGCCAAGCAAACGCGGCAGCTCGCGCCGATCGAAGAGTGGGAAGTCACGGATAGCACGGCGACCGTGGGATACGTCGTCGCTGATCTGCCGTTTTCCGCCGTTCGCGACCTTAAGCTTGCCGCCTTGGCCGACAAGCGCTGGCAGGTCGAGACAGGCGGGATCGTGGTCGGGGGGGCGCCGGTTCGCACCGACGCCAACAGCCAAGCCAAGATCACTGGGGCGGTAGCCTTGTTCCAGAACGACCCCGGACTCGACACGATCGATTGGGAGGCGCAGCCTGGTGTTTGGGTAACGCTGGATGCGGCCAGCATCACAGCGATAGGCATCGCCGTCGGGCGCCATGTACAGGCGTGCTTCAGTCGAGCGAGGACGCTTTCGGAAGAGATTATGGCTGCGGCGAATCTTGCGGCGCTCGACGGGATCGATATCGACGCAGGCTGGCCGTCTTAGACCAGACTGGAGGCCTCTGTCTTCGCTGCCCGCCTTCGCGGGCTTTTTTGTTTCAACCCACAGGAGAGACTGTCATGACCGACCCCGTCTTCGGGATCACAATCCGCCGCGACGCCAACGAGGCGGCCGTGCCGTCGAATGCGCTGATGAGCGTCGTTGGCATCTGCATGCCCTTCGCCAAGGCGCCGACGGCTCTGCAGGCGGCTTTCGACGCGGCATTCCCGGCCGGTGTCGCCGTCCGCCTGAATTCGAACGACACGACCAAGCTCGCGCTCTGCGATCCCGATTCGCTGTTCGTCGACGCCGTGGAAGGCATCAATGCGCAGCTCGGCCCCTACCAGGTC
>NZ_RZSR01000987.1:0-2151 GCF_004023265.1 Mesorhizobium sp. M1A.F.Ca.IN.020.06.1.1 | reverse complement strand
GCCTCCTTGAGGTCGATGGTTGCCCCTTCGAGGCACAAACGGTTTCGGGACGGGTGGTGTTCCGAGAAAATTAGGCGGGGATCCTAAGGCCCAGCAAGGAGCGAAGCGGCGCCGAAGCTGTCGATCTTCGCCCTTGCGGGGAAGGTCACGCTTTTCTTCGCCCCGCTGTCTTCGATCTTCGGAGTCGCCATATCGCCACCTGCTGTCGCCGTGCAGCGCGTGCGCGCGCGGCGTCGTCGTCTATTGCCACGTCCAGCCAATCCCAACCGCAGGAGCCTGCCATGACCAAGCCCACCATCCTGAAATTCGGCCCCGTCGAGCATGGCGATGGCGGCGATCTGCCGGGCTGGATCGCGGTCGAGGGATCGCCGACCATGCAGACGACCGTCCAGCACACCAGCGAGGACGGCAAGGTGATGTCCGGCACCTGGCGCGCTTCGCCCGGCACCTATCACGCCACCTACACCGACTATGAATTCGTCCACATGATCGCCGGCCGCATCCTCATCACGCCCGATGGCGGCGAGCCGGTCGAGGTCGGCCCCGGCGACGCCTTCGTGGTCGAAGCCGATTTCAAGGGCACCTGGAAGATCCTCGAGCCGGTGACCAAGCATTTTGTGGTTGTGGCGGAGTGAGCAGAAGCTGCTGATCTCCCCCCGTGCGGGGGATGTCTGGCAGGACAGATGGGTGTGAAGGAACGCCGACGCTCGCACGGTCGCAATCCTCGGGCTTGACCCGAGGATCCATGCCGTGACCTTCGGCGTGAAGCGCTACGGTGCAGAATTCTGTTACTGCTGCAACGCTTTAGCGTCACGGCATGGATCCTAGGGTCTGCGCGCGTCGCTTCGCTCCTTGCTCCGCCCTAGGATCACGAACGACAGGGGCGGCGCCCTACCTTCCCACCTTCGAGATCACGCGCCTTTCCACCTCCGGTTCCAGCGATTCCGCGAATGGGGTCGCCAGATGGTGCTGGTCGCGGAAGGCGAGCTGGCCGTCGATGAAGACGTGGCAGGTTGTGGCGTTGCAGAAGCGGTCGGTGAGGTCGACGTAAGTGGCATTGGGCACGCTGGTGACGATCTCGCGCTCGACCGCCGCCATCTGGTCGTTGGCGGCATAGGCGCGGCTCTGGTCGCAGAGCGATGGCGCCTTGTCGCGCCACAGCGCGCGCGACACGCAGGTGTCGATGTTCTCGTCGTTGAACGGCACGTCGCGGATGAAGGCGATCTTCAGCCCGGCCTTGCTCAAGCTGGTTAGTGTCGAGCGCAGGCCGGCCCGCCATACGGCGTCCGGCGTGTCCGGCTCGCCCTTGCCCGCCGCCATCTTGCGCGAGGAGGTCAGCGCCAGTTCGGAGATCACCACCAGCGAAGGCCTGGCCGCGATGATCTCCTTGATCGCCTGTTCGCGCCACTGGTCGCATTCGCGGTAGTCGCGGTTGAGCTTCGTGACAAAGTAGGAAAACCGTGAGGGCCGGCACGAGCTCTTCAGCCAGGTCTCGACGCGGTAGCCGTTCTTCTTTCCTGCCTCGATCAGCGGTGTCGACCAGTGATCGGCGTGCGAATCGCCGAACAGCGCGATCACGCGCTGGCCATTGCCGAACACGCAGGGTTTCGGCGTTACCGTGTCGTAGCCCTCGACGCAGGCCTTGGCGCGCGCGGTGGCCGGCTCGGCCGCACTTGCCGCGATCGCGCGCTGCTCGGGGTCCTCGGCGCGCACGGCAAGCGCTGCGTTGCCGTAGGCGGCTGCGACGCCGGTGCCGGTCAGGAGGAGGGCCGGCACCAGCGCCCGCGCCGCATTGGCCATAAGCCAGCCATTGCGGCGGATTGGATTCTCGATGAAATGGTAGCTCAGCGCAGAGAGCGCCAACGTCAGCCCGAGGCAGGCGAAGCGTTGCGCAAAAGTCAGCTCCTCGACCAGCATGCCGGCGTAGACGATCACCGGCCAGTGCCAGAGATAGAGCGAGTAGGAAACCTTTCCGATCCACTGCAAGGGCGGCAGCGCCAGGGCGGCATTTACGCAATTCGAGGAAAAGAGCCCCGCGGTTTTCCGTTCGAAATTGCGTGCAAGAATGCCGTCCCTGACGCCGGCCGCGCCCGCCAGCAAGAGAAGGACAGTACCGGCCACGGGCACGAGCGCCAGAAAACCGGGGAAGGG
>NZ_RZSR01000986.1:0-2152 GCF_004023265.1 Mesorhizobium sp. M1A.F.Ca.IN.020.06.1.1 | reverse complement strand
CCATCGGACGTCGCCGCCCGCGCCTATTCCGGCGAGACGCCGGTCTTCGGCCCGGACTTCCTGATCCCCTCGCCCTTCGATCCGCGTCTCATCCTGCGCATCGCGCCGGCGGTGGCGAGAGCCGCCTGCGACACCGGCGTGGCGACGCGGCCGATCACCGATTTCGCGGCCTATGTCGACAAGCTCAACCGCTTCGTCTTCCGCTCCGGCCTGGTGATGAAACCGGTGTTCTCCTCGGCCAAGGCCGCCAGCGCGAAGCGCGTCATCTACGCCGACGGCGAGGACGAGCGCGTGCTGCGGGCGGCACAGGTGGTCCTGGAGGAAGGCATCGCCGAACCGATCCTGATCGGCCGCCCGCATGTCGTGGAAGTCAGGCTGAAGCGCTACGGCCTGCGCATCCGGCCGGGGGTCGATTTCGGCCTGATCAACCCGGAGGACGATCCGCGCTACCGGCACTATGTCGATCTGCTGATCGAACTCGCGGGTCGCCGCGGTATAACGACGGAAGCCGCCCGCACCATGGTGCGCACCAACAACACGGTGATCGCCGCGCTTGCGTTGAAGCGCGGCGATGCGGATGCGATGATTTGCGGGCTCGAAGGCCGCTTCGAGCGACATCTGCGCAATGTCACGCTGATCATCGGGCCGCGTCCCGGCATCAAGGACCGCGATCTCTCGACGCTGTCGATGCTGATCTCGCAGCGCGGCATCATCTTCCTCACCGACACCCATGTCTCCGTCGATCCGACGGCGGAGGAGATCGCCGAGATGACGGTGCTGGCGGCGGAAGAAATCCAGCGCTTCGGCATCGAGCCGAAGGCAGCATTGCTGTCGCATTCGGATTTCGGCTCGCGCGATTCGCCCGGCGCGCTCAAGATGCGCGAGGCCGCTGCCATCCTCGCCCGCATCGCGCCGGAGCTGCAGTGCGATGGCGAGATGCATGCCGACTCGGCTCTTTCCGAACATCTGCGCCAGCGCGTCTACCCGCATTCGCGGCTGAAAGGGGAAGCCAATCTGCTGGTGTTCCCGAACCTCGATTCGGCCAACATCACGCTGACGGCGCTGCGTGCCATGATGGACGCGCTGCATGTCGGGCCGATCCTGCTCGGCACCGACAAGCCCGCGCACATCCTGACGCCTTCTGTGACCTCTCGCGGCGTGGTCAACATGACGGCACTGGCAGTCGTCGAGGCGGCGCACAAGGCGCAGGCGCTCGCCCCGATCTGAGTTGAGGGTGAGCTCTGGGTTGTGCGAGCTCGCGCCAGCGGAATTGTGTTGAGTTGGAAGCTAGGGAACAGTTAACTACGAACGCGGTAGCCTTCCACCGGCAATCGGGATTCCAGGCGGATGAAGGGGTTGAAGCTGACGCATCTTGCTGCGCTGCTTGCAGCGTTGGCGGCGTCGGCTGTCGCTGTGACCGAGCCGCAGGCCGCTTCTCGCACCTGCCGCCAGCTCGAAGCGGAGCTTGCAGCCACGCGCGGCGGTGGCGGCGGTCCGGGACTGATCCGCAAATATGACGACGCGATCGCCCGCCAGCGCGAGCAGCTGGCCAAGGCGCGCAGCCGCGCCGGTGATGCCAATTGCGGCTTCACGCTGTTTTCGCGCAATGCCGGCCAATGCGCGGCGATCAATGCCTCGATAGAGCGTATGAACGCCAATCTCGACATCTTGCAGGCCAAGCGCGAGCGGCTGGCCGGCGGCGGCACGCGGCGCGACCGCAGCCGCATTCTTGCGGCGCTCGACGCCAATGGCTGCCGCGATAATGAAGTCGAGCCGCATCGCGCCCCGATCCAGGAGGCCGCCCGCAACAATGGTGGCGGCAATCTGTTCGAGCAGCTCTTCGGCCGTGGCGACGAGGAGATCGATACGCTCCACACGCCTGAAGCGCTTCCGCCAGACGATCCCAGCGCGCGCAACATCCGCCGGGTGATCAACCAACCCGACGGCATGGACCTGCCGAGAATGAACGGCGAGTTCATCACCGTCTGCGTGCGCACCTGCGACGGCTATTTCTTCCCGATGTCGAACGCCGCCTCTCTTGGCGATTTCGAGCGCGATCAGAAGAATTGCGAATCGAGCTGCCCCGGCACCGAGATGCAGGTCTTCTACACGCGCGGCATGGACGATGACGCCGGCAACATGACATCCTCGG
>NZ_RZSR01000985.1:0-2152 GCF_004023265.1 Mesorhizobium sp. M1A.F.Ca.IN.020.06.1.1 | reverse complement strand
GCCCGGTACCAGCGCCGAAAATGGCGATCGTCTTCTTGTCAGTCACAACGTACTCCTGAAAGTGGTATGTTTTACTGACCAGATATGGGATATTGACCGCCGCTGCCGCAAGAACGCATATTTTCGAGGCCTAGTCACATGCGTATGCCTGCTCCTCCAAATCAGCCTGGCACCAACCCCGATTGTCGCAAAGTCAACGCAATCCTCGGCCGCATTGGCGACAAATGGACGATCCTTGCGATCACGCTGCTGGCCGACCAGCCGCGGCGCTTCAACGAGTTGAAACGGCTGATAGGCGGGATTTCCCAGCAAATGCTCACCCGCACGCTGAAGGCTCTGGAGGCCGACGGAATGGTGACGCGCAAGGTCTATCCGACCGTCCCGCCTCAGGTCGAGTATGGCCTGACGGATCTGGGCGCTTCTCTTGCGGCACCGATCATGCAACTCGCGGCGTGGGTGCTGGATCATCTGGGCGAAATTGAAGCCCATCGCGCGTTGCACGACACACAGACAAAGCACGTGCGGAACTAGAGTCTTTCACGTTTTGACGGAAGCGTATCCGGCGTTTTCGAAGTGGTTCTTGCATTCGGCAGCCTCGATGGTTTCGACGAGGTGGCCAATGTGGCGCCAGGTGTCCTCGACGGTGCGTTTCTGCGCCTGGCGCATCCAGTGTTTGATCTTGGCGAAGGCCTGCTCGATCGGGTTGAGGTCCGGTGAGTAGGGCGGCAGGTACCAGAGCCTAGCGCCAGCGGCCTTGATCATCTACCTGACGGCTGCGGACTTATGGCTTCCCAGGTTGATGGGGTGGACGCCCCCTCACGGCATCGCTGTGCCAAAGTGGTGTCGTTGATCATCACTCGAACGGAGGCGTCCATGTTGGAAGTTAACACAATCGGATTGGATCTGGCGAAGAACGTGTTCCAAGCGCACGGTTCGGATGCTTCGGGTACCGTGCTGTTCAAGAAGAAGCTTCGCCGCGATCACGTACTTCGGTTTCTTGCTGCTCAACCAGCCAGCACGGTTGCCATGGAAGCGTGTGCCGGCGGCCATTACTGGGCGCGGGAGATTGCGAAGCTAGGGCACGATGTCCGGCTGATCGCTCCGGGATACGTGAAGCCTTTCGTGAAGCGGCAGAAGAACGATGCCGCCGACGCTGAAGCAATCTGCGAAGCTGCGCAACGGCCCACCATGCGGTTCGTGGCGGTGAAGAGCGAAGATCAACAGGCGGCGGCTATGGTGTTTCGCGTTCGCGATCTTGTGGTGCGGCAGAGGACGCAGATCATCAATGCGATACGGGGCCATCTTGCCGAATTTGGGTTAGTGGCTGCGCAGGGCCTTTTCCACGTAGCCAAGCTTATCGCAGAGATAGAGGACAAGGATTCGACCATCCCCGAAGCCGCCCGCCCGATCCTGTCTCTGCTCGTCGAACAGCTCCGTTCCCTGAATGAGAGGGTGGCCGTGGTCGACCGCGAGATCGCCCGGCGTGCCAGGGAGGATGCGGAAGCCAGGCGATTGATGACCATTCCCGGCGTAGGACCGATCACTGCGACGGCGCTTGCTGCGCTGGCTCCATCGGCTACAACCTTCAAGAGAGGTCGCGACTTTGCAGCATGGCTCGGCCTCACGACGCTGCAACGTTCCTCGGGGGGAGAGCAGAAACTCGGCGAGACGTCCCGAATGGGTGAGCGAACCCTGCGACGGCTACTGATCATCGGGGCCAGCGCCACCGTGCGCTGGGCCATGCGCAAGGGAGAGGCGGCAGATCCCTGGCTCACCCGTATGCTGGGCCGCAAGCCGCCCATGCTGGTGATCATTGCCCTAGCCAACAAGACGGCGCGCATCGTGTGGGCTAACCACCATGGCTCTTCTACCACAGCAGCTTGGGCTGGTTTGGGACCCGCTTCTGAAAGCCGATCCCGAGGGGCCTACCCTCATCTTTCACGCAGCTTCTCAGCATGTTGTCAGTTCACCATCGAACCTCCTTCTGCTTGCTGCAGCACACTATGGACGGAAACTAGTCTAAGTCTAAGGCAATAGTGCTGCCAGGGCGCGAGCCCGATACTCCGGCTGGGCAAGTCCGTCGGCAAGGGCAGCGAGGCGCCGTTGTTGCTCGGGCTCAAGCCCTGCCACGCTTGTCCCGAAAGCTTGGAGG
>NZ_RZSR01000984.1:0-2153 GCF_004023265.1 Mesorhizobium sp. M1A.F.Ca.IN.020.06.1.1 | reverse complement strand
GTTGAAGCGCGGCGTGCAGAAGACGCTGGCGCCGGCGGCGGGCGAGGACAGCACCGCCGCGATCAGCCCGTGGATGTGAAACAGCGGCATGATGTTGAGGCAGCGGTCGGCCGAGCCCAGGCCCAGCGTGGCGCCGATATGCGCGGCCGAGGCGGCGAGGTTGGCGTGGCTGAGCGGCACCAGCTTCGGCCGCGATGTAGTGCCGGAGGTATGCAGAAGGAGAGCGGTGTCGCTGTCTTCGGCCAAGCCGGAGGCAACCGGCGGCCTGACCGGGCCGCCCTCGATGGTAAAGATGCCGGCCGGCGCGCCTTCAGGCACCGCCAGCCGCAGCACCGCAATGCCGAGGCGTTCGGCAACTTCGACCGACGGTCCTTGCTCGTCCTTGCCGACAAGGATCGCCTTGACGCCGATGTCGCTCAGATAGAAATCGAGCTCGTCGTCCCGGTAGGCTGGATTGAGCGGCGCTGTGGACGCGGCTGCGGCGACCGCGATGAAGGCCGTTGCCATCTCCGGGCCGTTCGGCAGCACGATGGCAACGCGGTCGCCACGGCCGATGCCGAGCGTGTTGAGCCGGCTCACGGTCTCTTGGATCAGACGGCGCAGCCCCCCATGCGAGAGGACTGTCCGGTCGGGCGCGGCGATGGCTGGCGCATCTTCGGCGCCGGGCGCGAGGCGATGAGCAAGATCAAAGGGTTTTTCGCTTGTTGTCATGGTTCCAGACTATGTTTCGAACGATCGGCCGATGTCCAGCAAAGGGCTGCTCAGTATCCGAGCGCCAAGCCGTCCTTGCGCGGATCGGAGGCGCCGGTCAGCGTGCCTTTTTCCCAATCGATGAGCACCGCCTGCCCGCCGCCGAGCGGATGGTCTGGCTCGACAACACGATGGCCGCGGCGGCGCAGGCCTTCGACCGTATCGGGACGCACGCTTCGCTCGGCTTCCACGACGTCGTGATTGTAAAAGACGCGCGGCGCATCCAAGGCCTGCTGCGGATCCATGCCGAAGTCGATCATGTTGGTCAAAAGATGGACATGGCCGAAGGGCTGATAGCCGCCGCCCATGACGCCGAAGGGCATCACGGCACGGCCGTCCCTCACCATCATGCCCGGCATGATCGTGTGCATCGGCCGCTTGCCCGGCGCTATTGCGTTCGGATGCTTCGGATCGAGCCGGAACGAAGTGCCGCGGTTCTGCAGCACGACGCCGGTCTTCGCACCGACGACGCCGCTGCCGAAGGAATAATAGGTCGAGTTGATGAAGCTCACCGCGTTCCGGTCGCGGTCGACGACGGTGATGTAGACCGTGTCGCTGCCCGGCAAATCGACGCGCGGCAAATGCGTCATGGCGCGTTCCCGGTCGATCTCGGCGCGCAGCCGGTCGGCATAGGCGATGGAGAGGAGTTCCTTCACCGGCACCGCAACGTGATCCTGATCCGCGAGCAGGTTGTCGCGGTCGCGATAGGCCAGCCGGCCGGCCTCGATCTCCAGATGCAGGCGCTCTGCGCCATTCGGTTCAAGCGCGCCGAGATCGAAGCCTGAGAGCACGTTCAGCATCAATAGCGCGGTCAGGCCCTGATTGTTCGGCGGCATCTGGTGGATGTCATGACCGCGATAGGAGGTGCTGACCGGCGTCTTGTAGTCGCCCTTCGTCGCGGCGAAATCGTCCAGCGTATGAAGGCCGCCGAGTTGGCGAAGCCGACCGACGATGTCTTCCGCAACAGCGCCTTCGTAGAAACCGGCGCGGCCGCGCTTAGCGATGATGCGCAGCGTTTCCGCCAGTTCCGGCTGGCGATGCACATCACCGGGCTTTGGCGGCTTGCCGCCCGGGAGGAAAATGCGCGCCGCCACTTCGTCGGCCGACAGGTCGGTTTCCGGATCCTCCCAGTCGAAGGCGACGCGGTCGTGTACGACGTAGCCTTGTTCGGCGTAATGGATGGCGGGAGCGAGCGCTTCGGCTATGCCCTTTCGGCCATGGTCTTCCAACAGCCGACACCAGGCGTCGACGGCGCCGGGAATGGTGACCGCGTGCGCGCCCTGCTTCGGCAGCTCGCTGAAACCTCTCTCCAGATACCAGTCGACCGTAGCGGCCTGGGGCGCGCGGCCGGAGCCGTTGAAGGCGATCACATTGCCTTCTCCCTTCGGGCAGTAGAGCACGAA
>NZ_RZSR01000983.1:0-2154 GCF_004023265.1 Mesorhizobium sp. M1A.F.Ca.IN.020.06.1.1 | reverse complement strand
CTCGTGAAGTGATCATGGCGCATTTTCGTCCGATGCTTGCTCGCCACGACATCACCGAGCAGCAATGGCGCGTGCTGCGCGTGCTTGCCGAGACCGGTCCGCTGGAAGCGACCGAGCTCGCCAACCGCGCCTCGATCCTGCCGCCCAGCCTCACCCGCATCATCAAAGCACTGGACGAGCGCGAATTCATCACCCGCAACAAGGTCAAGGATGACGGCCGCCGCGCACTGCTCGCCATCAGCCCGGCCGGCGTGGCGCTGATCGAGGAGCTGGCGCCCGAGCGCACCGCCATCCACGACGCCATCGAGAAGCGTTACGGCGCCGAGCAGCACGAACGCCTGCTGGACATGCTGGAAAGCCTGATCGAGTCGGAGTCAGCGCCAGACTGACCCGACTAGCCACCGAAACTCCCCAGCGCGCTGGGCTGCATGTAGTTGCGCCCGACATAGGGTCTTGCTTCTGCCGTGTGGACCTCGAAGCTCTCGACCGCGCATCGCATGGTGCACGCCATCAATGCCGGCGTCGTCCAGGTCAACACCTATGGCGGCGCCGACATCACGGTACCGCTCGGCGGCTTCAAGCAGTCCCGCTTCGGCAAAGACAAGTCGCTGCACGCGATCGAGAAGTACACCGACCTCAAGACGGCGTGGATAGCGCTCGGATAAGCTCCCCTCGAGGGGAGGGTGGCCGGACTTTTGGAAATGCTCGCCCAAGCCGGCACGGCCGGTGTCGGCGCCTGGTTGCGCCAAGGTATACCCGATGCGACTGTGCTGGGTCGCCGTTATCGACGCTTACGCGAGGCCAATCTGATGCTCCTGGCTGTCCATCATGTCGCAATCATCTCCAGTGACTATGAGACCTCCAAGCAGTTCTACACGAACAAGCTCGGTTTCGTCGTTCTGGCCGAAAACTGGCGCCCCGAAAGGCAGTCTTGGAAGTGCGATTTGCGTCACGGTCCCATCCAGATCGAACTGTTCAGTTTCCCTGATCCGCCAAGCCGGCCCAGCAGGCCCGAGGCCTGTGGATTAAGGCATATTGCATTCTCGGTCGCCTCGGTCGAGGCAACAGCCGAGCTGCTTCGGTCGCGAGACGTCGAGGTGGAGCCCATCCGAACAGATCCATACACGGGACGATTGTTTACCTTCATGGCCGATCCCGATGGACTGCCGATCGAATTTTACCAGGACGCTGTTTGACGGTGAGGAATTCGGCCGCGAAATCCGCCGGTTGCGGAACGCGAAGCGACTGGTGGAGGAGGCAGATGATGAAGTCAGGCTCGGAGAAGCTGGGGCACGACGCCAGCTGCCATCGGGACGGCGTCGGCAGCACCTAACCATCTTCGCCGCAACGGGGAAGATGAGTCATGCCTCGCCGGTCAGCCGCGCCGAGATGAGCCTCGCCGCCCTGATCGCCGCCTCGCCCGGGGGCCGCCACCGCATCGTCTACGCGCGAGACAGGGGAGGCGATGGACAGCGTGCCGATCGGCTGGCCGTCAGCGCCGAGGATCGCCGCGCCTATGCTGTGCACGCCATCCTGGTGGGTGCGCGCCTGACGATGAACAGGGCAACGCAACGTTAGACAAGACACCAACTTTTCAGCGGCTGGAGCTACACCAGCGCGCCGCAAACAGGTATCTATCGTCGCGACATCATGCTTCGGGGGTCATGAGGGAGCGGCTTGCAGCTGGATTTGAAAACAATCGAGGCGCTCGCGCCCGACCAGGCTTCGCTGGGCGCCGCCGCCAAGCTGACCAAGCGGTCCAACTGGCCCCGTCTCGAGACAAACGAACAGCTGGGCCTCATCTGGGGCGAATGCCAGGGCTCGGGAGCGAATCCCTACCGCGTCGCATTCGATGCCCGCGACCACGGCTACAAATGCACCTGTCCATCGCGAAAATTTCCGTGCAAGCACATACTGGGGCTGATGTGGATCGGCGCCACCGCGCCCGCCAGCTTCGATCGGGTCGACCAGACGCCGGAATGGGTCAATGACTGGCTCGGGCGGCGCCGCAAGTCGGGCCAGCCGCCGACGCCGGCGCCGGCAAGCGCGGAAAGCAAAAGCATCGACGAGGCGTTGCGGCCCGAGCAAAGCGCTGCCGTAGAAGACGCCGCGGCCGCCGAGCGCCGCGAGGCGGCGCAGCGCAAGCGCGCCGAG
>NZ_RZSR01000982.1:0-2160 GCF_004023265.1 Mesorhizobium sp. M1A.F.Ca.IN.020.06.1.1 | reverse complement strand
TTCCCGGTGCTGGTCCTCTACGTCATCCTGATCGCCAATATCGGGCCATCGATAATCAACATCGTCATCGCCACGACGATCGCCTCGGCGCCAGGAATCGGGCGAATAACGCGCGGGCTGGTACTCGGCCTGAAGGAGCAGGAATACATCGCCGCCGCAAGGCTGCGCGCCGAAAGTACTTTATACATCATGCTTGTCGAGCTGTTGCCCAACTGCCGCGGCATGCTGATCGTCGATGCCTGTCTGCGCATCGGCTACACCATCATCACCATCGGCATTCTCGGCTTCCTTGGCCTTGGCCTGCCGCCGCCCAACCCGGACTGGGGCGGCATGGTCAAGGAAAGCACGACGGTGCTCAACGTCTGGCCTTTGATGTCGGTGCTGCCCTCAATCGGCATCGTCAGCCTGGTTCTGGGTTTCAACCTCTTGGCCGACGGCCTGCGGGAGGCCTGGAAGCCATGACGATGGTCGCCGAGCCAATTTCGATGAAAGGCGAGCGTGCGTCCGGGACGCCGCTCCTCGCTGTCCGAGATCTGCGCATCGAGTTTCGCGGGAAGGCCGAGACGATCGTTGCGGTGCCGAAGCTGTCTTTCGAGGTGAAGCCCGGCGAAAGCTTCGGGCTGGTCGGCGAATCCGGCTGCGGCAAGAGCACCACGGCGATGGCGATCATGGGCTATCTCGGTGCGACAGGCGTGGTCGCCGGCGGCAGTATCCGCTTTGAAGGCGAGGAACTGGTCAACGCACCGGCGCACAAGTTGCGCGCCATACGCGGACGGCGCATCGCCATGGTCTACCAGGACCCGATGAGCGCGCTCAATCCGGTCAAAACGGTCGGCGCGCAGCTTGCCGAGGTGCCGATGCTCCATCTCGGCGCAAGTCGCGTCGAGGCGCTCGACATGGCAGCCGCCATGCTGAAAGACGTGCGCCTGCCCGACGCCGGCGACATGCTGAAGCGCTATCCGCACCAGCTTTCGGGCGGCCAGCAGCAGCGCGTCGTCATCGCCATGGCGCTGCTTGGGCGGCCGTCGCTGCTCCTGCTCGACGAGCCGACCACCGGTCTCGACGTGACGGTGGAGTCGGCGGTGATCGATCTGATCGGCGAGCTGCGCCGTCGCTATGGAACCAGCCTGCTGTTCATCTCGCACAATCTCGGTCTGATCGCCGAAAGCTGCGACCGGGTCGGCATCATGTATTCCGGCGAGCTGGTCGAGGAGGCGCCGACGCGCGAGCTGTTCGGCCGGCCACGCCATCCCTACACGCAAGGGCTGATCGACTGCATTCCCGATATCGGGCACGGCAAGCACAGTCGCACGCTTGCCGCCATTCCGGGCCATATCCCGCTGCCGTCGGAGCGGCCGCGCGGCTGCCTCTTTGGTCCGCGCTGCGCCGGTTTCCGCGCCGGCCTGTGCGACCGGCCCGGCATGACGCTGGAACCGGTCGGCGAGCGGCATGTTGTGCGCTGCGTGCGCTGGCCCGAACTCGAGGTGGCTCATCGCGAGCTTCCGCCGCTATCCGGCGAGAGTGCGGCACCGGCAGCCGAGATCACTTTCTCCGACATCACCAAGTTCTATCACCTCGGTTACCACAAGACGCTGAAGGCCAATGAGGCCGTATCCTTCGAGGCCGGCAAGGCCGAGATCGTCGCGCTGGTCGGCGAATCCGGCTGCGGCAAGTCGACCCTGGCGCGTATCGTCACCGGCCTCGACCGCGCCACTTCGGGCGAAATCCGCATGGCTGGCGAAAACATCGCCGCGATCGAAGCGAGCGCGCGGCCGAAGCCCCTGCTGCAATCGATCCAGATGGTGTTCCAGAACCCGGACTCGACGCTCAATCCGTCGCACAGCGCCGGCTTCTCGATCCGTCGCTCGCTGAAGAAGTTCGGCATCCGCAAGGGCAAGGCGACCATCGACCAGCGCATGCGCGAGCTGCTGGAGATGGTCCGGCTTTCGCCGGACTTCGCCGCCCGCCGGCCGAGCCAGTTGTCCGGCGGGCAGAAGCAGCGCATCGCCATCGCCCGCGCCTTCGCCTCCGATCCGTCGCTGATCGTCGCCGACGAGCCTGTGTCGGCGCTGGATGTCTCCGTGCAGGCGGCCGTGGTGACGCTGCTGCTCGACATCCAGAAGACCCGGCATGCGACGATGCTGTTCATCAGCCATGACC
>NZ_RZSR01000097.1:0-10034 GCF_004023265.1 Mesorhizobium sp. M1A.F.Ca.IN.020.06.1.1 | reverse complement strand
CTATAAGACCGGCCTGACGCCGCGCAACATCCGTGACGTGATCCTGGACGGCGGGGCGGAAGTGCAGCGCGCGCTCTACGCCATCACGATCAGGCAGCTCATCCCGGAGGCCAACACCATTATCACCCGGCTCGTCTACCTCGACACGATGGGGCCTGCAGCAGGCCTTGATGGCGAGATCCTCGAACGGGCGGAGGAGACGCTGCTGCGCTTCATCGACATCGCGGTCGAAGGGCTGAAAAGCGGCGCCGCCTATCCGGGGCCAGACGCGTTTGCGGGTTACAACGACCTCAGGATCGCACTGCCGGCAGCGCTCGATCGCTATCGGGGGCGGAAGGCGGAAGGCTTCAACGCCGCTCAGCAAAAGCTCGTGCCACTTTGGGATGAGCCATGATGCTGAGCGATGCCGTCGAGCGCAACCGCGTTCTGACCGAACTCGACAGGACTTTGCTGGTCGAAGCGGCGGCGGGCACGGGCAAGACATCGCTGATCGCCGGTCGCGTCGTCATGCTGATGCTGAACGGTGTACCACCTCGCGCTATCGCCGCGATTACCTTCACGGAGTTGGCGGCCAGCGAGTTGTCGCTGCGCATTCGCGAATATGCAACGCAACTGGTGACGGGCGACATCCCGAACGTCCTACGCGGCGCCGTCAGCCCTGAACTGCTCAATGAGAAAAGGGATGTCCTCAGCTCGGCGATCGGTGCCTTCGACGAAATGACCGCATGCACGATTCACGCGTTCTGCCAGCAGATCATCATGGCCCATGCCGTCGAGACCGGACTCGATCCCGGTTCGCAGATGATGGACGCGCCCACGGCAGATACGATGTTCGAGAGCGTCATCTCCGGCTGGCTGTTCGACCGTCTCTCTCACGGCATGCAGGAAGGCGAGGATCCAGTCGCTGTCCTCTCCAAGTTTGAGCCGCTGAAGGTCGTCAAGGACAGCTTCGATCTTGCCAAGCTGAAGCTTGCGCATCCCGTCGCCGGCACCGTCCCGGTCGACCTCTCGCTACGCAGGGACATCGACTTTGTCGAAAGCGTCCGCGCCTTTCGACGTTGGTACGCAAACTACCCCAAGGAGCGCAGCACCGGGGCGTTGATCGAGGAGTTCGAGACGCTCGCCGAATTCTACGAGAACTGTTTCGAGACTGAGCCGACCTTCGCCCGGCTGTGGGAACTCGCGGACCCGCCCCGCACGGATTCGATGAAGTGGAACGAGTTTACATTCACCGAGCCGCGCAATCTTGGTCGCTGGAAGTCGGCTTATGGGAAAGACGATGGTCCGGGACTCTCCCAGCAGGCCGACGAGCATTTCCGTGCCTGTGTGGACCGGTTTTCTGATCTGCTCGGCCAAATTGGCGATGCCATGGTCGGCCAGATGTCGCGTGCCCTCGATCCGGTCACGGACCTCTACAGGCAACGCAAGGAAGACGCCGCTGTTCTCGATTTCGATGATCTGCTGCAGCGCGCCCATGCCCTCGTCACCACTAACGATATCGTGCGCGCCGCGATAGGTGAGCGGTTTGCGCACATCCTCGTCGATGAGTTTCAGGACACGGATCCGATACAGGCCAGCATCCTGTTTTCGATCTCGGCTCGCAGCATGCCCGACCGATGGCAGAACGCGGACCTTCGCGATGGGGCGCTGTTTGTCGTCGGCGATCCCAAGCAATCGATCTACGCGTTCCGCGGGGCCGACATCGATAGCTACAAGCAAGCGAAGCAGGCCATTACCCGTCTCGGCGCTGATCGCATCATCCATATCGGTGCCAACTTCCGCTGCCAGCCAGGCATCATCGACTACGTGAATCGCGTGTTCCAGCCGGTTCTCGATGCAGACGGCCAGCCAAGTTATGGCGCACTCACGGCCACGCGCGAGGGAGCACTGCACGGACTCGCCTGCGCGTCGCATGTGGCTATAGGCGACGGTCGGAAGGCCAAGATGGCGCAGCAGCGGGATGACGAGGCGGTCGTAATTGCTCAGATCTGCTCAAAGCTCGTCGGCGCCATCGAAATCGAAGACGAGCATAGCGGAGAGCGCCGCTCTCTCGAGGCGGGCGACATCGCGCTCCTGGCTCCGACCGGCACAGAGCTCTGGCGCTATGAGCGCGCCCTGGAAGCACTCGGGCTTGCCGTTGCGTCGCAGGCCGGCAAGACGCTCTTCCTGCAGCAGGAGACCCAGGACGTGCTGGCGCTGTTGCGCGCGCTTGCGGACTCGCGCGACCGGCTTGCATTCGGAGCTTTCATGCGCGGACCGATGGTCGGCCTCACGGACGAAGAGCTGCTCGACATTGCCGAAGAGGTCCATCAGGCCGGCCCCGAGGCCTCCCCCACCGGCCTGTTCGACATCACGACGCCGCCGGTCTTGGTATCCCATGGCGTCGCCCGCTCCGTCCTTGAAACCCTGCAGAAACTTCGCGCGCGCGTGAACGTCACAACGCCGCGCCTACTCCTAGCCGAGGCGATCGAGCAGCTCCAGTTGCGTGTCGCGCTGTCAGCGCGGAGCGGCAACAATCGCGCGGCGCGCTCGCTTGCCAATCTTGATCGGATTGTGGAGCTCGCGCGGCCCTTTGACGTTCGAGGCTTCAGGGCCTTCGTCCGCCATCTCCAGTTCGATTGGGATCGCCGCGCCTCGCGCCAAGAAGGACGGATCGACGCGTCGAGGGACGCGGTCGAGATCGTGACCATTCACAGCGCGAAAGGTCTCGAATGGCCCGTGGTGATCCCAATCAACATGGGGACACAAGCAAGGCCATCGGACCGATTTGTGCATCGGCATTCCGACAACACGCTGCATTGGGTCATAGGGGGCGTTTCGTCCTCGGCGCTTACGCTTGCCCGCGAGGAGCAGGCGCGGCGTCAGGCGCTCGAAAATCAGCGCATGTGGTACGTCGCGTGCACGCGCGCCCGAGACCTGTTGATCGTGCCCTATCTTTCCTCTGCGGGACCCGCTGCCTGGTCGAAATTGGTCAATCTCCGATTCGATCTCCTCGAAGAAGTGAAGCTTTATGCGCTCGCGCCACGACCGACCACCGGCTCCGAGGCCGTGGTGGTAGCGCAGGACGCCGACGCATTCGCGCGGCAGGCTGCTGTCGTCAGAGCCGCGACGCCGCCATTGCGCTGGGTAAATCCTAGTGTTCATGACGCCGATCGGGCAGAGATCCTCACCCCGGCCGTGACAGTCGAGCCAACCAGCACGTTCGAATATGTCGAGCCGATTGGCGCCGGCAGGATTCGGGGGCTGATCCTGCACAAGCTCATGGAAGAGCTTTTGACGGGAGAGCTCTCACCGGATGATGATGTTGCCCTCCGCGCCGAGCGCCTTCGCGATGAGCTTCTCACCATTGAGCCCACCGACGAGGTCCCTGATCCGGGCGAACTCGCGGCGACAGCGCTGCAGACGTTTCGGCTTTCCTATGTGCAGCGCCTCCTCCCTTTCCTTGTACCGGAGCTGTCTGTGTGGAGTGAGTTGGACCCCGGCAATCTTCTTGCAGGCCGTGTCGACGCGATCGCTATCGAGGGCGGTACGGTCCTGGAGGCTCTGGACTGGAAAAGTGATCGCGACACCTACTTGCACCGGGCCGCGTATATCCAGCAGTTGCAGCGCTATCTTCGGGCGACCTCGGCGCCACGCGGCGCGATCATATACATGACCACGGGAGAAATCGTGCCGGTTCTGCCCCAGATTGAAGCCTAATAGTTACGGTCGCCCGCATGTCCGCTTTGGGTTCGGCGAACGAACATGACGTAGTCGCGGGAGCGATCGCCACCTGACACCTGGTGCTGAGCAAAAATACAAGCCGCTCCGTCGTCTTTCACGCTGCCCACAGAGATGATGGCGAAACAGAAATCGCTCTCTTTGCTTCGAGATCGACGATGAATTCCGCCCACAGCTTGCGGCCGAGACGCGCGGCGCAGTAGCCCGCCGCCATGCATGAAAATGCTCGAAGCACCATGGTAAGATCGCCGACAAAGGTGTCGAGCAGCTTGGGTACGGACTTACCGTAGCCGAGATAAATCGCGTCGCGATAGTTGGCCTTTCCCCGATAACGCGAAGCCTGATGGAGAAAGGCAATGCTCCGCTTTGCATATGCAGCGTCCCGCAGCCGGCGGGCAGCAGAGGTGCGAAAACTGTCCACACCGAGATCCCTGAACTCACGGCTCGCGCGGACACGTTCCCTGATATTCCATTGTTCCCAGTCTGCCGTCCCGGCGAGATATTCAGCAATGCAGCCCCAGCCTTGCTCATCGGACACAGGCTTGACGGTGAGAGAATGCTTGCCGCGGCTGCGTGGCACGGCGAGTTGCCTCTTCACCTCAGCGTCGGTCAGATTCGAGATCCTGTCCGCGAAAGGTGGCATGACGAGGCCAGTAGCGGCAAACTGCCGATCCCATTGTTGAGCCGTTGCAGCATGGGTATCCGGGAACGATCCATCGCCCGCGGCAATCATGGCCGAAGCCGCGCCGTAGACTCCATAGTACCAGGCGACTATTCCGATCCGTGCCACATCGGCCTTGTTCGGTGCAAGCTCGATCGCCGTCAGAGCCGCGATCTGATGGAGCGCGAAGAGCATCTGTTCACAGACGGTATTGATCTCCCGATCTGTCATAACCCGGCGCTGGACCGATGCGTAAAACCTGCTCGCTGTCGCGAAGCCCACGTCCGAGGCGACCGAGGCGATGGCAAGTGCCCGGATCCAGTGGATCGCCGACGGTAACGCGAAACGAGCGTCCGGGACATCGTTGGGCTCCTCCGCAAGCGTGCCATGCTCAAGCATGCGCCCGTACAAGGAAAATTCGCTCACGCCGGTAGCCCCCATCGAAATCCCGGGTCAGAACTCTCGCGTCCCGTTACCCGCCATCAGCCTCTCAAGCCGAGCGCTCTCAACCAGGCATCGACCTGTCCAAAGGCATCCTGTTGCCATTGTTCGGCAGAGCGCCCCTCAAGAATGTCGGTTTCGGCCACGAATTTACGAACGCTCGTGGCACCGTAGCCTTCGACCGTGTCGAATTTGTTCGATATGTACTGATAGCCTTGCGCGCCGCTCTTATGCTCGAGCACGGGCTTGCAGGCTTCGGCTAAGGCTTCCGTGCCGCCGGGATAGTTCCGGATGCAATAATAGACATCGTATGCGTCCTTTTGCTTATGGCGGCCATTGAGGGCGTAGCCCTTCATAGCCAGCAAGGCAGGGATCGAACATACCGCAACCTCGACACGATTTGTGCCGCCCTCGGGCATGTCACCTGAGATCGCCACGAGCTGATAGAACCGCAACGCAAGATCCGCCCCGTCGGCGCGCTGAACGGCAAAGTCACTCAAGATCGGAGGGCTGTTCTTAACGATTTCGGCATGACGCGGCATGAGGAAATCAACGACAATGTCGATGGGCGGCCCGCCGTCGTCCACCGCGACCTTACGGACAAGCTGGAAGCGTCGAAGCTCCTCGCGCTGCTTGTAGCCTTGTCCCATCAACGCCTCGACCAAGATGACGTACTCGCCATCGCCCAGTGCCTCGGCATCGAGACTGAGATCGACGTCGAGGGTTCCGACGTGGGGCATGTCCTCATTGTCGAGAAGCAGCCAGGGAACCGCTCCGCCGACCACGGCGAACTTCCCTTTGAAGCTGCCAAGGATCTGTCCGATTTCGACCAAGACTCCCTTCACGGCTTTGGTCGTGCGGTCTTCGTAGTCGGCGGCGGATTGAGGTTCGGGCGGGACTACTTTCGCCATGAGAGGGTTTCCCTTCTTAGATGGTCGGCGGCTTCCGCCCCTCGCTCTCCAGCGATGGCAAGGTCGAGGTAGGTCTGCACAGGGCTCGTGCAGACCACTCCAGGGGTCGGCACCACGGTATCGTTGAACAGGCCGCGATCCTTCAGGACTGTGATCACGACATTCGCCCCTGATGCTACTGGGGATAGTTTCAGCTCATCACGCAGACGCTGGAGACCAGTTGGATCCGCGTAGAAATATTGCGTGGCCACGCGCCCATAAGGCGCCAACCAATGCGCCGCTGAAAATGATGCATAGACAGCGGTCGCGTCCGGTCCGGCATTTAGCGTCCCTTGTGCCGAGTTTTCGAAGGATTGGCCATGGAGTGTCGTGTAAAAGCCCATTCGCTCGCCTGCCGGAGGCTCATAGGCTTCGCGCCATGCATCCAGGAGCCGATCGGGCTGCGACAGCCGTAGGCCCTCATCGGTGATCTCGGCCCACTCGCGATCGACCAGCTCGGTTCGGATATTGCTGACGTGTCCGAGGCTTACATCCGATGCTTGCGCGAGATCCGCGACACGCCACGCGCGATGAGGATCACGAAGGAGTGCCCGCAGGACTTGTGCCGATTTTGGTTTGAAGATGGATTTTAGGCCGCGTTGGATGGCTGGTGGCTTCGCTTCCACCTGGCGCTCTATGAATACGGCGTCGAAGGCGACCCGCGCATTGCCAACGAGATCGAGAAAGCCGACCTCAAAGTCACGGCACAGGGCCTGCGCGTCCTGAGATAGGTACGGCGCGATGAAGATCGGGATTGCAGGCGGGTTAAATTGGTCTGCCGCTTTCCTAAGCTGAAGGAGCGCGGCCCGGACGTACCGTGGCTGCCCAACAGACTTGACCTCGCAGGCCAGCCGGCGGCGATGTCCATCGACGCTGAACTCGGCTAGAATATCTACGTCGCGGTACCGAGGGGGCGCCCGCTCGATTTTCTCGACCTGTATGATAGGGACGCCTTGCAACAGCGAACCCACTGCTTCGGCCGCGCGGTCCTCCAGGTCTTTCATTGATTCACCTGATTTCAGCATTTGTTGAAAATGGGGCGAGAAATGAAATTTGTCAAGGTGTTTTCATTAGAAGTGACCTTTTCAGCGAATGCTGAAACCCCTGAGGACGCTGAATACACTCACTAGGTCGCCGTCACTGTCGTTCGTATTGCGCTCAGCTGAAATGCTTGGGCGAGGCCGCCATCGCTTCCGGCAGAGCGCGAAGAGGCGATGCTGCAGGAGGATTTAGGCCCCGGCAGAACCTCGGCTGATCCGCCTCGCAGAACGCTGCGTTTGCTGCGAGCGCTCGCAGCAAGGTCGGCTGCTAGTGATTGCGATGGAAGCGTCGCCCTTCGACGCCCGCCTGAACCAGGAGGTAAGTGCGCACGGTATCCGGTCCACTCGCGGCAAACGCCATTCGAACCGCCGTGGCCTGGCTGGCTAGATAGATGTCGATTTCGCGCGCGTATCGATCGTTGAGCTTTAGACGATCAAGCACGTGGTCGAGTCGCGCCCGTGTCGCCCCTTCAAGTTCCACGTTGGGATCAATATCAAAGCTGACCGTGAGCCCACCATTGTCAAGGAAATGTTAGCCCGGAGGAAGTCGAGGTCCGGGATTGCTTCCAGGTATGGAAGGAAGAACTGTTCCTCACGAAAAATCGTCCCAGTTGTCCTGCTGCAGGGCGAACTTGGTCGAGAAAGCACCGACACCCTTTCGGCTTGGAGGCAGGACACTGACAACCATCGACGCCGCTCCCTGTCAGGCACTTAGACGTTGTGACACGACGTCGTTGACGCCGCGAAAACGCACTTTCGGCGAGGCTCTCCGGGCACTTGCGCAACGGCGACGGTGGGTAACATAGGTCACGTAAACCGCCTGCATCATTTCCACGGAGAACCGGAACGCCTCATCGGCTCGAATGGCGAAGTCGTCGAAGTCAGCGGATCGCCCGAAAAGATTCCCTCTGCGTCACCCGCGAAGTAGTGGAGTTCACCGCGGCACGGGCGGGTGCCTTGGCAGGCTTCTTTCCGAAACGATACTCGGCACACGGCCTCCCGTAGAGATCTCTGGAAATCATTGAAAAAGAAACTGTGGCGCACTACGCAAGGCCATCATCGAGATCAAGGATGCGCCGTGCCTCCCGGAGCAGCCAGTCGGCATGGGCGTCGCCTTCATCGATTTCCCAGCCTTTTGCCTTAGCGAGCTCATATCCAACGATATCGCGTGTTTTGGATCAGGGCCAACCCATAAGCTTCATTGTGGCTTTGACCTCAGCGAGGGCCTCAATCGCACGCGATCGATGATCTTCGAAATCCTCGATGGCTTCAAGCAAGGGTGCGTTCGCGATTGCCAACGCGGCAGCTTTCTCGAAGTCGACCTGATGGGCCGAATGCGGCGTGGCGCCTTCAACGAGCTCGCGCAGATCGTCCAATGTAAGGCTTTGTTCCTCGAATCCGGCCGTTCGCCGTAGGAGCTCGGCTGTGATATTGCGGCAATCGTGACAAATCAATGCCCGACGATATGAGCCGATGATGAATTGGCTTGTCGCGTCACTTCGGCGGCGAACGAGGCTCTCTTCGTTATCCTCTGGAAGATAGTCGAGGACCCGGTGGATACGGGCGGTCCAGAGGCCCCGATTCGATCTCCGACAGATTTCGCGTTTCGATCTACCGCAACATGGGCACAGCCAATTCGGACCGGCCTGCCCCCAGGTTTTCGTCTCGTGCTGGGCGGCCTCCACAGCCGCGAGTTCGGCGTCGTTGGGGGCCTGCACCTTTGGCCGACCCTTGGGCTTAGGCGATCGGCCCGCACTGTCGTTGGAGAGCGAGCGCATCTCTATGAGCGTACCCAGCCTATGACGATAACCTGACGGCGCAGCGGAGGAGAAAAGACGATAGATGATATCGCAATCTTGAGCGGGGCCGAGAAGCCGCTGCCCCGGCGCAACCTCTCGACGGTGCCGCCCGCTGGCGATCCGATGCGCCATGCGTGTTGCGAAATCGATCCGGTCGGCAAAGTCATCCTTGGCGGCTAGCCAAGCCAGCCGCGCCTTTTCGGCATCGATTTCGTGGACGCGGTTCGCGCCTACCGTAATGAACGTGGCAATTTCGGATGGCGCAAAGGTGAAGTCGCCCTCGATCTCCGTCGTGAGCTCCAGCTTGGCCCTACCCTCAGCAAAATTGCAGTCGATGCAGATGAGCGTTGGTTCGAACCGCTCAACAAGCGGCATCAGAGCATCCTTCGTGCGACTGATCTGAATGTTGACATCCCGGTCCTCGCTTCGAGGATTGCGCTCGCGGTAAATCCGCTTGGCGCGATCCGCGACATGATCGTGGTGGAACTCGAGCCGACAGAGCAGAACGCCGCCAGAGCTTAACCTGGCGAGCTGTGGCTTCTCGCGCCGGCAACACGGACAGCTCCATCCGGTCCAAGTCGACGCCCACCCGCTGTTGAGATCTAGTTTCGTCGTTCCGAAACGCGCCAACAAATCCTTGGTCTGAATGCTCCACCGGCCGTCGCGCATGTGCGCAATCTCGGCCAGCCGATCGTCCGGTAGGCTGTTGATATTGGGAACCTCGAAAGCGACGGTCTTCTCCTCGCTCACAGGCCCGGGAATGTTGGAGTCGTCGATGCCGATGCTCAACTGAGGTGACCTTGTTGCAGGCGGCGGAGGAACATCCGGGCGGTGACCAGCGCGATGTGCAGACGGAAGGTGCATTGATCCTCGTCGGACAAGCCGGGATGGGATCCTTCCGTGTGGAGCATCTTCATAAGACCTTTGAGGAAATTCTTACCGTCGGGCGTCCATTCATTCCGCTTGATGGAAAGAAAACCAACCTCGTCGCTGGCGAGGAGTGCACGACGGTTCTCGGCGGTCTGCGCGCGCGCCGCGCCGGCCGGATCGATTTGACGCGCGATATCATCGAACAGGCCCTCCATGAAGGTCCTGAGCTGGGCGTTGGCGGCCGCCCACTCGCCGCGCGTATGCGTCTGGATGGCGTGATCGAGATGGCCAGCTGCGGTGGTGAATCCAAATGCTTCAGAAGCAATCGGACCTCATCGTCAGTGGCGGGAAGATCGATTTCGCTCGGCAGCGCGGCCCGAATGGTCGGTGGAACACCCCACTCACCCCAAACGATCACGTAGCCGTCCCGTGCGAGACCTCGCTCGAAACCGCTCTGGAGGAAGTCGTTAGATGCGGATCGGCAAAATCCGACTGCTTCGCCCACAAAGGCCTCGGCCAATGACAAGGCTCCATCGACCGTGTCGATGACATT
>NZ_RZSR01000981.1:0-2162 GCF_004023265.1 Mesorhizobium sp. M1A.F.Ca.IN.020.06.1.1 | reverse complement strand
GCGCCACACTGGGCGGCAACACAATCGACCTTGGGACTGCCCTGATCGCGGCCGGATACGCCTTTGCCGCCACCGACCAAAAAGGCAACGCCGTCAGTGCCAACTATCTGGTGGCCGAACTCAATGCGAAGATGCAAGCTGATGGTCTTTGGGCGATGAAGTTTCAGCACCCCATCGAGCTGCTGCTGAAACGGCCAAAGGAGCAGAACCAATGAACCACGAAGATGAATCGAGCCGCTACTACCACTATCCTGTCGAGGGCCGCACGGACGGTGCAATAGGCGGCGCCATTGCATTCATCGCGGTCATCGCGGTGCCGGCATCGATCTACGCCGCTTGGCACGCGCTCGCGTCGTGGATTTCCGCCGTCTTTTCTTAGGTCCGAAAGGCGGCGAAAGATCGCAGCAACTCATGCAGGTCGTCCGGATCAACGTCGCACCAGCCGTTGTTCATGAGCCGCTCGAAATATGCCGCCTTCATTTTCAGGCCGCCAACATCGGACACCGGCGCCATCGCTGCCTGTCGTCGAATGGCTGTCTCCTTCTTCATGACAGCGTCAAGCCGTGGACTGATCAGTTCCGCCTCCGCCTCTTCGGCGTACATCAATCGCTTCCCGAGGCTCTCCACCTCTGTCATGGCGCGGCGGTGCGCCGCGATCAGATACACCAGTTCATCCGCCTCTCGTGCCTCGCCAGTGCTGCACGTCACTTCAACAGCCATCGTCCTGCTCCGAGTGATTCGCGCCCCGCTCGCCCGCCCGTTGCATGAAGGTTGATAAATACGTTGATCGGGGATGATGGCACGATAGGATACGAAACGAAGCGAAATCAGAGTCTGTAAGTCATTGTTTAAAAATGGAAAGTTATTTCTCCCACCACCGAGAGATGGGAGTGATTTCAAAGAATTATTCAAACGATTAGCGGCGGCGGGTGCGGGTCGCCCGTTGGGCAAAGACGGATTTCCTGCAGGCCCCTGGACACCCGAGCTTCTTGCAGAGGCGATTTCGCAGATCGATTCCAACCGGATTGGGGTCGATCTGCGAACGGTGCAACTTTGGTTTCAAGAAAACGACAAGGGAATTAGCGCTGCCAACATCCGTTGGCTGGCAAGGGTTTTTGGCTGCGGTGATCCGGCGGCCACCAGCGAATGGCAGATGGAGCTAAGTGCGGCGCAATCGAGGTTAGCGGCCAAGAGACGGGAACGGAAGAGCGCTGCAAGCGACGTCGCGGTGGCGGTTCCAGATATGGCTCGGCCCACGACCTTCGAAGACGACTCAGACCCCCCGGCGGAGCTGGCACGGGATCCTGACGCCAAGGGGCCGGGGCGGCGTTTCAGCTTGGCGAGGAGATCGGAGGCGTTTTTCAGTCGCGGATCTCCGTTGAATTTGCCGGCGTCGGTATTTGCGGGTGCCGCCGCTCTTGGGTTTTTATCGTATATGACGGGGATTCACGACGCGACCTACGTCCGGGCGGATGGCCTGGTTAAGCAGGTTGGGTTTCTCTGGGCGCCGAATTGGACATTCCTCTTCATGGTGCTTTTGCCTCTGTTTTTTGCATTCGTGACAGAGCTACTTGTCTTTTGGAAAAATGAGGGGCGCCTGAACCTGGTAGCGGAGGCCGACCAGGTGAAAAGCGACGGTGCATGGGCGCACAACGTCGAGGCTTCTTCGTATTCATATTGGGCTGTTTTTCTGATTTGTGTGGTGTTCGCCGGTCTTTTTCAGTGGATCGGCGTGTGTTTGATGCCGTTGATGAAAGGCGGCGGCAATTATCCGACCGATTGGGGCAAGTTAGCAATCGTCCGTCCTGAGGTCATATCGGTGCCGGAAGAGGTGGTGTTCACGGGGCTCGCTTACCTTTATATGTGCCTGTGCTTTTATCTTTTCTTTGTCGGTCTCATTTTGCTTTACACGGTCGTCCATGACCTTTGGAGAATTGGTGTGGCATCGAAGAGTGGGCCGGAGGTGGACTATCAACATGAGGTCAATGAAGTCGTCCTCAAGGTGATGCGTGGGATTTTTCGGTGTACTGTTTTGGGCGTTCTGATCGCCATATGCATGAAAGTCCAAAGCGCTTACCTGACTTCGCGTGGAGAAAATATCGTGGCTTGGTTGGTCGGCGATATGTCTTCAGCCTTCAATGGCGGCAACGACGTGAGCGACA
>NZ_RZSR01000980.1:0-2163 GCF_004023265.1 Mesorhizobium sp. M1A.F.Ca.IN.020.06.1.1 | reverse complement strand
ACCGTGCACTGCCCCTTCGGCGAAGGCCTGATCGGCGGACCGCTCGCCGACATCCAGAAGGCGCATCCCGACACCATTATCGGCTCCTACCCGAAATATGGCGACGGCAAATTCTGGACCGAGCTCGTGGTACGTGCCCGCGACGAAGCGGCTCTCGAGGCCGCGCGCCAGGACGTTGCGGCCATGGTGGCGGGCCTGTCGGCTGCGAGCTGACCCCGGAACCAGAAGGCGCGCGCCGACGTTTCTGGCACGGCACTTTCGTTGCGGCTATTGATGCCGGTGGCGATCTTGCGCCGATAAATTTGAGGGATCTGCCATGCGCTTCAAGACGATCGTCGCCATTCTGCAGAACGAACAGGACGCCGAGCGCGTGCTCGATTGCGCCATCCCGCTTGCCGAGCGGTTCGAAAGCCACCTCGTCGGCATCCACGCCGAAGCGCTTCCGGTCCCCTATACGTCGGCAACCGGTTTCCCCGACACCGAATTCCTGCAAGTCTCGGCCGAGATGAACAAGGAGCGCGCCGACAAGCTGCAGGCTGTCTTTCTCAGGCGCGTCGAGGATTCCGACCTGTCCTTCGAGTGGCGGAGCCTCGAAAGCTTCTCCGGCGACAGCGCGCTGACCGGCATTTCGAGCGTGCGGGCGGCTGACCTGATTATCGCCGCGCAGCGCGACACCGGGGGCGATCCGGGCGCCGATGTCGATACGCTGGTCTACGATGCCGGCCGGCCGGTGCTTGTCGTTCCGCATGCCGGGCCGCTCGTCACCACCTTCAGGCGTGTACTGCTGGCCTGGAACGGCAGTAAGGAAGCGGCTCGTGCAGCATTCGATGCCTTGCCCTTCATCAGCGAGGCGGACAAGACCGACATTCTCGTCATCGATCCGCCGGAAACGCTCGACGAGGCTCCCGAGGCGGCGGGCGCCGAGATCGCGGCTGCCTTGTCACGCCACGGCGCCAATGTCAGCGTTTCCGTGCAGAAATCGGGGGCAAGCTCGGTCGACGACATCATCCAGGAGAGGATCGCCGAATCCGGCGCCGATCTGCTGGTGCTCGGCGCCTACAGCCACTCCTGGCTGCGACAGCTCCTGTTCGGCGGCGTCACCCGCACCGTGCTGCGCACGGCAAACGTGGCAGCCTTCCTGTCGAGATAAGCCTGTCTCCGCGAAGTGGGAATCGGGTTCGGGGGACAAGGACATGTATCAAACAGGGAACTTGCACCGCGTCGCCTGAACAGCGCGACGCGGTATAAGTACACAGCCATCCCTGGCGGCCACCTTGCCAAGGCTGGCGCTTTCCGGCTAATTCCGGCTGCATTCCATCGTATCTGCGCGCTGCGGCGCGCGCTTGCGGAGTGCACGAACCATGTCCCTTCCCGAAAAAGCCTTTCCGGTCTCCTGGGACCAGTTCCACCGCGATGCCCGCGCGCTCGCCTGGCGGCTTTCCGGCACCAACAAAGGCCAGTGGAAGGCGATCGTCTGCATCACCCGAGGAGGCCTGGTGCCCGCCGCGATCATTTCGCGCGAGCTTGGCATCCGCGTCATCGAAACGGTCTGCGTCGCCTCCTATCACGACTACACGAGCCAGGGTCAGTTGCAGGTGCTGAAGGAGATCTCGCCTTCGCTTCTTGCCGATGACGGCGCGGGTGTGCTCATCATCGACGACCTCACCGATACCGGCAAGACGGCCGGCATCGTGCGCGCCATGATGCCGAAGGCGCATTTCGCCACCGTCTATGCCAAGCCGAAGGGAAGGCCTCTGGTCGATACATTCGTCACCGAGGTCAGCCAGGACACCTGGATCTACTTCCCGTGGGACATGGGCTTCACCTATCAGAAGCCGATTGCCGACGATCACGCCGGCTGATCGTTGGAAGCTGCTGTTTCCGTCCAGCGCCCGCCCAAATCACTGTTTGCTGTATAGAGAAGGCTCTCGGGGAGAAGGCTCTCGGGGGCGATGATTTCGCAATTGCCTGCCCTGTCCGGGTTAACCAACCCGAGTGAAGTTTTTTACTTTTATCGTCCACAATACGTCGTAAGATTCGTTTGATGGCAAATGATTCTAGAGGCTCGGGGCAGCTTCTACGATGTTGACGAGGCCAACGACGCACAACCAGATGGCCGAAAGAGTCCGACGACTCTTCGGCTCAGTGCCTTGCCGCTGTCTC
>NZ_RZSR01000979.1:0-2166 GCF_004023265.1 Mesorhizobium sp. M1A.F.Ca.IN.020.06.1.1 | reverse complement strand
GCTTCGCCCGGCTGACCTCTACCCGAGGGCCCCAGATAGAATAAGGACGGGCAGGACCAGCCGCGATCGGCCGACCTGACTGCGCGCCCTAACGCCCGCTCAATCCGTCTCGTCGCGCTCCGGCGCATGGTCGCGCCGGCCGGCAAGGATTTCGCGCTTGCCGACATGGTTGGGCGCGCCGACCAGGCCTTCCTTCTCCATGCGTTCGACCAGCGAGGCGGCGCGGTTATAGCCGATGCCGAGGCGGCGCTGGATGTAGGAGGTCGAGCATTTCTTGTCGCGCTTGACCACTTTGACCGCCTCCTCATAGAGGGCGTCGCCATCCTCGGCGTCGATCGAGCCCTTGTCGAAGACTGGACCCGTGTCGGCCGGATCTTCTTCCTCTTCCTCGCCGGCGGTGACCGTATCGAGATATTCCGGGCGGCCTTGCGCCTTCAAATGCGCCACGACGTGCTCGACCTCGAGATCGGAGACGAAGGGACCGTGCACGCGCACGATGCGCCCGCCGCCGGCCATGTGCAGCATGTCGCCCTGGCCGAGCAGCTGCTCGGCGCCCTGCTCGCCAAGGATGGTGCGGCTGTCGATCTTGGACGTCACCTGGAAGGAGATACGGGTGGGGAAATTGGCCTTGATGGTGCCGGTGATGACGTCGACCGACGGGCGCTGTGTGGCCATGATCAAATGGATGCCGGCGGCGCGCGCCATCTGCGCCAGCCGCTGGATGGCGCCTTCGATCTCCTTGCCGGCCACCATCATCAGGTCGGCCATCTCGTCGACGATGATGACGATGTAGGGCATCGGGGCGAGGTCGATCTCCTGCTCCTCGAACAGCGGCTCGCCCGTGCCCTTCTCGAAGCCGACCTGCACCTGCATGACCACGACCTCCCCCTTGTCGCGGGCGGCCGCGGCGCGCTGGTTGTAGCCGTCGATGTTGCGCACGCCGAGGCGCGCCATCTTGCGGTAACGCTCCTCCATCTCGCGGACCGCCCATTTGAGCGCGGTGACCGCTTTCTTGGAATCGGTGACGACCGGCGTGAGCAGATGCGGGATGCCGTCATAGACGGACAATTCGAGCATCTTGGGATCGACCATGATGAGGCGGCACTCCGCCGGCTTCATCCGGTAGAGCAGCGATAGGATCATGGTGTTGATGGCGACCGACTTGCCCGAGCCGGTGGTGCCGGCGACCAGCAGATGCGGCATCTTGGCGAGGTCGGCGATGACCGGCTCGCCGCCGATGGTCTTGCCCAGCCCCAGCGCCAACTTGCACGATGTGTTGCGGAAGCCGGCCGATTCGATCAGCTCGCGGAAATAGACCGTCTCGCGCGTTTCGTTGGGCAGCTCGATGCCGATGACATTGCGGCCCGGCACCACGGCGACGCGCGCCGAGATGGCCGACATGGAGCGGGCGATGTCGTCGGCCAGGCCGATGACGCGGCTGGACTTCACGCCCGGCGCCGGCTCGAACTCGTAGAGCGTGACGACCGGACCCGGCCGGACATGGATGATTTCGCCCTTGACGCCGAAATCCTCCAGCACGCTTTCGAGCAGGTCCGCGTTCTGTTCCATCCGCTCCTGCGACATGTAGAAGCCCTGGCCTTCCGGCGGCATCTGCAGCAATTCCTCGGACGGAAGCTCGTAGCCGGCCGAAGCGGGCTGCGGCGCGACCTTGCCGGCGACGGGCAGGGGCGGCGCGGGTCTCGCGGCCTGGGCGCTCTTTGCAGCGGAACGCGGCGCGACGGACTCGGGCGCGGGCGATTCGATTTCCACAGGAGCGGACCGGAGAGCGGGCAGATCGACCGGCGCCGTCAGCGGGGCCAGACTTGCGGCCGGCCCGTGCGAGCGCCATTCGATGACGCGGTAGAACGAGGTCGCCTCGCCGATCGCGGCGGGGCGGAACGGGCTCGGTTGCGCCGCAGGACTCATCCGCGCGGGAGCCGCGGGCGTCTGCAAAGGATCGTTCAGCCGTGCCCGCGCCAGGCGCTCGGCGAGCAAGGGCAGGCTGAACTCGAAAAACGCATCGTCGGAAAGATAGGACCAACGAAATTTCGGCGGCTGCGGCTTTTGTGCCGGAGTGGCTACGGCCCGTGGCGACGGCGCGGCGCTGGCCTGCTGCGGCTTGACGATGGCCTGCGGCGGCTTGGCCGGGCAGTCCCCGGCGCGGAT
>NZ_RZSR01000978.1:0-2168 GCF_004023265.1 Mesorhizobium sp. M1A.F.Ca.IN.020.06.1.1 | reverse complement strand
GCGTTTGCATAGACCCCGGAAAAGGTCTCCGGCGTCATGGCGATGAAGGGCGCGACGTTCTCCTTCACGAAATCTGATTCGGACTGTTCGTAGATCCTGGTCAGGCGCTCGCGCAGCTTCGGCTCCGGCTCCGACAGGTTGGTGCGCACCTGCCTCAGAGTCTGATCCCTTCCTTCCGTATGACCGGACAGGCAGACGTCGGCGATCAGCGCGGTGAGAAGCTGCATCGCGGAGGCGCGAAAGAAGTCGTCGCGCGCCGAGGCTCGGCCCGGGGTATCCGTCATCACCCAGGTCGCCACCGCGACGATATCCTCCTCCTTCGTGCCGCCGAAACGCCCGATCCAGTCGAGGGCGTTGAAGCCGGTCGCGGCATCGGCAGGGTCGAGCACGATCACCTTGCGACCTGCCTTGCGCCGGTGGCCGATGACCATCGGCGCAACCTCCGATGAAGGGTCGAGCACAACCAGCCCGCCGCCCCATTTGAGGGCCGACGGAATCGTCACCGTGGTGGTCTTGAAGCCGCCGGAACCGGCGAAGACGATGCCATGGGAGGAGCCGAACGAGCCGTCGAAGCAGAGCAGCGGCGAGCGGCCGCCGGCGCCCCAGGTCTCGCGGCTGTCGGCGCGGAAGGCGAGGCCTGCGATATGGTCGCGATCGACGCGGTAGCGCTCGCCGATCACGATGCCGCCGGCTTCAGGAAACAGTTTTTCGGCCGCCCCCATTCCCATCCAGTCGGTCTCGCCGTGGATCGCGCGCTTTCCCCGGATGCGGCGGGGACCGGCTGCCGCAAAAGCGGCATTTCCCTTGATCGCCACGCGCAGCGCGAACACGCCGCACATCAGCGCGATCGTCGCGCCAATGGCCGTTCCGGGATCGGCATAGGACAGCGCCGTCTCGCCCGCGGGCACGCGATCGGCGAGTGCGATCAGGCGGACGGTCTCGCGCGTCAGGGCGATCGCCACGACGGCGGTGGCTCCGGCGGCGGCGCTCCAGCCGGCGGCGCGGATCGCATGGGCGCCGGCGGCCGCGAACAGAAAAATCACGCCGGCCAGTCCGGCCGCCGCATAGGGAAGGGCGAGGCCCGCCCTTCCGAGCATGAGCCGCGCGCCCTCGCTTGTTGCGAAGCTGGCAACCCAGCTCTCGATGCCGGTCAGGCCGAGGGAGAGCGCCAGCATCAGCGCCGCCGGCGCAAGCGCGAGCAGCACCCTAGTCATGATCGCGCCCGAACGCTTGCACACCGATCGCCGTGAGCCGCGATCGCTCGGCCTCGTCATCTTCGATGCGTCGATGCCCGTCGATCAGCAAGCCCAGCAGCAGCGCGCGTTTCTCGTAACGCAGGCCCGCCTTCACGATCAGCCCGCCGAGCTCGATCTTCTCGCGCGTGTCTTGTCTGCGGGCTTCGGATGAGCTCGACCGGCGCATGCGCTCAAGCCTCGTGATCGCCGCCCTGAGCCGCGCCAGACGCGAGCGTCGCGGCCGCATCGCTTGCGCTCCTGCCGGCTCCGGCATTTTTCTTTCCGGTCGATTTCCCGCCGCCCGTGCGAAACCGCCCGGCCAGGTCCTCGAATGCCGAAAGCAGTGCCGCCTCCTCGATCTCGATCTCGCCGAGACCGGCCTTCAGCGCGACGCGCCCGATCCGCTCCGCCTCCCGTGTCTCGGCCGCCTTGAGCTGCTCATGCAGGCGGGCGATTTCTTCCCTGATCTTCGATGACGGCTTCTTCATTCCGGTCGACCTTTCGCATTCGGCTTCTGCTCGGTTGAGAGCCAGCTTTCCTCGGATGAGGGCCAGTCGCCACTCATAAAAAAGCTAGTCGGCTGAGCCGACGCAGCTTGAGATGATCCCGGCCGTTCCGAAGGAGCGGCATCCAAGGGCGCAGTAATACGTCGCTGACGCGACGTGGCTGCGCCGGCCCTGGCGGGGCCGTGCCACTCCCGACGAACATTGGGTAATTTCTCGTCGGGAGCCGTCGTCACCGTGGCGATCACGCATTTCACGCCCCAGCTCATCGGACGCGGCTCAGGCCGCAGCGCCGTGCTCTCGGCCGCGTATCGCCACTGCGCGCGCATGGAATACGAAGCCGAGGCGCGCACCGTCGACTATTCCAACAAGCGCAATCTCGCCCATGAGGAGTTTTTGCTGCCGCCCGATGCGCCGGCCTGGGTGAGGG
>NZ_RZSR01000977.1:0-2169 GCF_004023265.1 Mesorhizobium sp. M1A.F.Ca.IN.020.06.1.1 | reverse complement strand
ATCCAATAGCCGAAAACGCCCTGGCGTTTTCTTCCCGGGCTGCCGCTCCGCGGCAAAAGAACGAGAAATTATTTTCGGGCCGTTCAGCCGGACAGAACTGGCATCGCCGCAAGACACATGTCGATGCCGCCAACGCCATCATCGAGGAGATCAATGACCGCAGCCGAATTGCAGCAGGCGGCGAAAGCGCTGGCCGCGATGTTCAGTTGCTTCCCGCAATCCGCGCTCGCTGATCCCGAGATGCAGCTGCGCGGCTATCTCGCAGCCGTGCAGGATGCCGAGCTTGCCGATGTGCAAGCCGCGATCCAGCGCTTCATCCGCGGCGAGGCGAAGGTCGACAACGCCCAGTTCTGCCCGTCCAGCGCCCAGCTTTCGATCGAGGTGCGGGAACGGCGGCTGATGCGGGAGCTGTTGGCGAAGCGGGCGCTCATTTCTTCGCCGCCGCGAAGTGGGGGGTCCGAAGGACGGGCGAGACCCGTGGTTCGCCCCGGCTAGTCGCGCGGCGCAGCCGCGACGGAGGGGGAGCCGACAATGATCGATATGCCGGCGGGACAGCGCCCCCCTCTGTCCTGCCGGACATCTCCCCCACAAGGGGGGAGATCAGACTTCGCCACCGCTTTCGCCAACCTCCACCCTCGCAGGTCTGAGCGGGGGCGCCCAAGCTGCCAATCTCCCCCCAAGTGGGGGAGATGCCCGGCAGGGCAGAGGGGGGCGCGAAGGAACGCAGCCTCTCCCGTTGGCCACTCACACCACCCACCACAAAGGACACCGCCCATGCCCCGCAAAGCCGCCAAGAACCTGCAACCGCCGAAACTCCCCAAGGGCGAGGCCGAGCAGGTGCGCATCCGCCGCGAGATCGGCCATGATTTCGCGCTGAAGGCCGACGCCTTCGGCCGCCAGCGCCTCACCCCCGGCACGGCCGAGGCGCGCCGCGTCTACCAGGTGTCGAACGGCGGCTACACCTCGACCGGAGGCATCGTGCGCCTGCGCAATGTCGATCCGCTCACCGGCATCACATCGCTCACCCGCCAGCAACGCGAGGCGGGCCAGCGTTTTCGCGACGATTTCGAGCGCTCCGCCCGCGAGGGCCTGCAGCCGCAATCCTGGAGCGAGCGCGTCGACGGCGGCCGCCTCGGCGGCGGCGTGCCCGACCGCGTGCTCTCAGCCGGCCGCGCCCACGCCCACGCAGCGGCCGCGCTCGCCCACTGGGAGGTGGCGGAGGTGGTGCGCAAGATTTGCCTCGAAGGCCAGTCGGTGAAGGCCATCGCCGAACGCACCGGCGACGGGCGCGACGTGGTGGTCAAGCTGCTGAAGCTCGGGCTGGATTTGTTGGCGGTGCATTACGGGATGATGATGGGGAGGAAGGTAGGGTGAGGGGAAAGCGATGTGCCAAACTTGCGCCGGATCGAAAGCTGCTTATGTGACTATGCAACTGGAGTGACTGAATGCGTTTCATTAGACTTGTTTCCGGTTCAATGATGTTCATGATCGGCGTCGCTGCAGTAATTGCGACCGTGTTTAGCGCCCATCCTGTTCTCAACACCGCAATGTTGATGACACTGCTGTTTGTGCTTAAGGCCGCCTGGGGGCACCTAAAATCGAGCTGGCGATGACCGTTAATCCACTGATCTCCGGATTGAAGATGACCCGGCCAGCCGACCACGACCACCTCGCTTCGCAGTGACCATCCAGTCTAGAAGAGGCGGATGCGATTTACTGGTTCCGTCGGCTTGGCTCGTGGGGCCTGCTGGTTGTCGAGGAAGGCGCCGATCCAGCAACACCCTACCAGCTTATGGTTGCAAAGCCTATGCCACTGGGGCAGACGGGGTGAGAGCCGACGCCGGCGAAAGTTTGAAGTGGCTGAAACTGGCCGCTGAAGCTGGAAGCAGGAGGCGGCTGCGGCTCTCTCCCAATCCCAGCACTGATTAAACCACGTGCCGAAGGACAAATTCGCATTGTTATTCATTCCGACGATTCACTGCGAAGAGCGTATTGAAAGACGACCGCGCAAAAACTTCTGGCCTCGGCGCTGCCCCTCATCCGCCTGCCGGCACCTTCTCCCCGTATAGTGACGGGGAGAAGGGGATGGCCGCGACGCTGGCAGCTATTCCGCGACGTTGGCGGTTGGCGAAAGCGGCGGTGACAGCATCTTTCTCCCCGTCACTATAT
>NZ_RZSR01000976.1:0-2172 GCF_004023265.1 Mesorhizobium sp. M1A.F.Ca.IN.020.06.1.1 | reverse complement strand
TATCGCCGGCGGCGCGCGCTGGCAGCTCCTGCAGCGCACCAAGGTTCGCCGCCAGGGTGTCTTCTTCAAGAGCCTCGGCCGCCGCTTCCGCTACCACGGCGTCGTCGACGGCGACGAGAAGCTGCGCCTGCTGGGAGAAGCCAGAGCTTTTCTCAACCCGATCGCCTGGGAAGAGCCGTTCGGCATGGCGCCGGTCGAAGCGATGCTCTGCGGCACGCCGGTGTTGACGACACGGCGCGGCGCGCTGCCCGAAATCGTCGACGGCGCCACCGGTCGCCTCTTCGACACCGATGCCGAGTTCGCGCAGGCCTTGGCCGACATCGCCGGCTTGTCCCCTGAGCAGTGCCGTGCATCCGCCGCCGCGCGATTTCCCATCGCCAAGACGGCAAACGGCTATCTCGATCTCTATACGCGCATCCTGGACGGCGAAAAGCTGCTCTGAACCGCCTTTGGGCGCGGTGTCTTGCTCTTCAAAACGACCCCAGCCTTGACTCCGCCGCCGATTTCCTGTCTAGACGCACACGAATTCCGCGACGAGACCCTCTCCGCGAAAGCCGACCAGGACGCCGAAGCCTCTTTGAGGCGAGAGCTGTAAACCGATCCTGGAGGCCAACACCCGGCAGCGCGATGCGCCCCCGGGTGCTTTTTGGCTTTGCGCTTTTGCTTGGCGACCCGGCGCGAACGCACTACCTCTCGGGTCGAATGAACCGAGATCGAAGGAAGCAAGATGTTTGAATCACTGCAGGAGCGCACAAGAGGCGTGGAGGGCCGCAGGCCCGACAGCGATCGGCATGAATCCAAGGCGCTCTCGCACGGCGGTCTGATCAATGTTTGAGTCCCTGCAAGAGCGCCTTGGCTCCATCCTGAACGGCCTGACCGGCCGCGGTGCGCTGTCGGAGGCGGACGTCTCGGCGGCGCTGCGCGAGGTGCGCCGGGCACTGCTTGAGGCCGATGTGGCGCTGGAGGTGGTTCGCTCTTTCACCGAAAAGGTGCGCGAGAAAGCGGTTGGCGCCGCGGTGCTGAAGTCGATCAAGCCCGGACAGATGGTCGTCAAGATCGTCCATGACGAGCTGGTCGATATGCTCGGTGCCGAGGGCGTCGCTATCGACCTCAACGCGCCCGCGCCCGTCGTCGTCATGATGGTCGGCCTGCAGGGTTCCGGCAAGACGACGACCTCGGCCAAAATCGCCAAGCGCCTTACCGAGCGTCAGAACAAGAAAATTCTGATGGCCTCGCTCGACACGCGGCGTCCGGCCGCTCAGGAGCAGCTGCGCCAGCTCGGCGAGCAGACCAAGGTCGCCACGCTGCCGATCATCGCCGGCCAAAGCCCGGTCGATATCGCCAAGCGCGCCGTGCAGGCGGCAAAGCTCGGCGGCCACGACGTCGTCATCCTCGACACGGCCGGCCGCACCCATATCGACGAGCCGCTGATGGTCGAGATGGCCGACATCAAGAAGGTGTCGTCGCCGCACGAAATCCTGCTGGTCGCCGACTCGCTGACCGGCCAGGACGCCGTCAACCTAGCGAAAAGCTTCGACGAGCGCGTCGGCATCACCGGCCTGGTGCTGACCCGCATGGACGGCGACGGCCGCGGCGGCGCCGCGCTTTCGATGCGCGCCGTCACCGGCAAGCCGATCAAGCTGATCGGCACCGGCGAAAAGATGGACGGGCTGGAGGAATTCCACCCCAAGCGCATCGCCGACCGCATCCTCGGCATGGGCGACATCGTCAGCCTAGTCGAGAAGGCCGCCGAGACCATCGACGCCGAGCAGGCGGCGGCGATGGCCAAGAAGATGCAGTCAGGCAAGTTCGACCTGAACGACCTTGCCGCGCAGCTTCAGCAGATGTCGAAAATGGGCGGCATGGGCGGCATCATGGGCATGATGCCCGGCATGGGCAAGATGAAGGACCAGCTCGCCGCGGCCGGCTTCGACGACAAGATGTTCCGCCGGCAGCTCGCCATCATCTCCTCGATGACCAAGGCCGAGCGCGCCAACCCCGATATCTTGAAGCACTCGCGCAAGAAGCGCATCGCCGCCGGCTCCGGCACCGACGCGGCCGAGATCAACAAGCTCTTGAAGATGCATCGCGGCATGGCCGACATGATGAAGGCGATGGGCGGCAAGGGCAAAGGCGGCGGCATGATGCGCGGCATGATGGGCGGCCTTGCCT
>NZ_RZSR01000975.1:0-2176 GCF_004023265.1 Mesorhizobium sp. M1A.F.Ca.IN.020.06.1.1 | reverse complement strand
CGACGAGAGCGGGGCGGCCAAAATCCTCGAGCAGCTCTGATGCTCGACATTGTCTGGCGCGCCATCGCGATCGGCATCGGCGCCACGGTCTTCATGGACGTCTGGGCGATTATCCTCAACAAGGCGTTCGGGCTGCCGCGGCCGAATTGGGGCATGGTCGGCCGCTGGGTCCGGCATCTGCCCGAGAAGGTCTTCCATGACGATATCAGTCAGGCCGCCCTCTACACGCATGAAAAGGCGCTGGGCTGGGCGTTCCACTATCTCGTCGGAATTCTCTACGGCGTGATCCTGGTCGTGCTGGCGGGAACGGGCTGGCTGGCAGCGCCGACCTTCCTGCCGGCCTTCATCCTCGGCATCGTCACCGTCGGCGCCGGCTGGTTCCTGCTGGCGCCCGGCATGGGCGCCGGCTGGGCAGCGTCGAGGACGCCCAACCCGATGCTGGTGCGCGCGCTCAACCTCGTCTCGCACACGGTCTTCGCCCTCGGCCTGTTCTCCACGGCGCTGGCGATCCGGTAGAGAACGTCAGGCGCGTCAATAGCTCTGGGTCGAGCGTCGGGGCGCGGGCTTCCTGGCCGGAGCACCAGCCTTCTGCGGCGCAGCCGCAACCGGTGCCGGCCGCGCCTGCTTCGGCTTGAACGGCCCCATGCCTTGCCTTGCCAGTTCGTCGGCGCGCTCGTTCTCCGGGTGGCCGGCATGGCCCTTCACCCAATGCCAGATAACCTTGTGTCGCCTGTTGGCCTCGTCGAGCGCCTGCCAGAGCTCACCGTTCTTGACCGGCTTCCTCTCGCCGGTCTTCCAGCCGTTCTTCTTCCAGCCATGGATCCATTTGGAAATGCCGTCCATGACGTATTTGCTGTCCGTATAGAGATCGACCGTGCAGGGCTCCTTCAGCGCATCGAGCGCGCTGATGGCGGCAAGCAGCTCCATGCGGTTGTTGGTGGTCTCGGCCTCGCCGCCCGACAGCTCCTTGGTGACGCCGTTATAGCGCAGCACCGCGCCCCAGCCGCCCGGCCCGGGATTGCCCGAGCAGGCGCCGTCGGTGAAGATCTCGATTTGCTTGTTCATGTCAGTCCGTATTCTGATGGAGACTTGATCGCCCGGTGGAAGCGCATGCGGCGGATATATTCGGTCGGATCGCGCTTCATCACTAGCCCGCCGTTGGGAATGGTCAGCCAATCATAGAGCCTGGTCAGCATGAAGCGTAGCGCCGAGCCGCGCGCCAGCATCGGCAGCGCCGCTTTTTCCTCTCCCTCAAGCGGCCTCACCGACTGGTAGCCGGCAAGCAGCGCGGCCCCTTTGGTGAGGTTGAAGGAAAAGTCCTTCTCGAAGCACCAGGCGTTGAGGCACGTGGCGACATCATAGGCATAGAGGTCGTCGCAGGCGAAATAGAAATCGATCAGCCCGGACAGCTTCTCGCCAAGGAAGAAGACATTGTCCGGGAAGAGATCCGCGTGGATGATGCCTTGTGGCAGGCGGGTCGGCCAGTTGCGCCCAAAATCCAGGAAGTCCGCGTCGACTTCGGCCGCGAGCCCCGGCTCGACCTCGTCGGCGCGATCGCGCGACGCCGCCCAGAGCTTGCGCCAGCCGTCGATGGCAAGCGCGTTCGGCCGCTTCATCGGGAAATCCTGCCCCGCGAGATGGAGCGCGGCCAACGCCCTGCCGACCTCGCCGCAATGCGCTGCCGTCGGGCGCCTCAGCGACAGGCCCTCGAGGAAGGTGATGATGACCGCCGGGCGCCCGGCGAGCGTGCCGATGACGGTTCCGTCATGCGCGGTGACTGGAAGCGGGCAGGAAATGCCTTTTCGCGCGAGATGGCCCATCAGGCCGAGAAAAAAGGGCAGATCGGCCTTGTCGACGCGCTTCTCGTAGAGCGTCAATATGTAGGAACCGGTGGAAGCATGGACCAGAAAATTCGAGTTCTCGGTCCCTTCGGCGATGCCCTTGTAGGACAGGAGCTCGCCCACCGGATAGGCTTTCAGAAACGCGCTGAGCTCGTTTTCGTTGACGTCGGTGTAGACGGCCATCTGGGTTTACGCGGCTCCGTTGACGAAGGCCATGTCGGCCGCCGTCAGTTCGACATCGCGCAACACCCGCATCACCGGAAAATCCTCCGTTTCCGTGGCCGTGATGGCCAGATCGATGGTGACGTCGAAGCGTTGCCGGAACGCGGCGATGC
>NZ_RZSR01000974.1:0-2177 GCF_004023265.1 Mesorhizobium sp. M1A.F.Ca.IN.020.06.1.1 | reverse complement strand
GCACAATCGCATCGTGCGCGAGCTCGCCGGCGATGCCTTGACGACGGCGGCGCTCATCAGCGCCGCTTCCGTGTCCGAAGCCGCCTGAGGAGGATCCATGAACTCGATCAAATCGACGGCGCTGGAGCCGACCCGTTCGGAGCTCGCCGGACTGAGCTACGGCCAGAAGGCGGCGCGCTATCTGCCGGTCTACGGCCTGCCGATCCTGACGCTGCTCCTGATCCTGCTCTTCTCGCTGCTCCTGCCGCGGACGTTCCCGACGCTGCTCAATTTGCGCTCGATCGTTTCCGACAAGGCGATCATCGCGCTCTTGTCGCTGGCGGCGATGATTCCGATGGCTTCGGGCCGCATCGACCTCACCGTCGGCTACGGCATCGTGCTCTGGCACATCCTTGCCATCAGCCTGCAAACCGCATTCGGCGTGCCCTGGCCGCTCGCGGTGCTCATCGTCATCCTGCTCGGCGTGCTCACCGGCTTCATCAACGGCCTGCTGGTCGAGGTGGCGCGCATCGATTCCTTCATCGCCACACTCGGCACCGGCACGGTGCTCTACGCTTTGGCAATGTGGTACACGGGCGGCCGCCAGGTCGTCGGCGTGCTTCCCGACGGTTTCCTTTCCCTCAACGGCACCATGCTGTTCGGCCTGCCGATCACCGGCTACTACGTGGTCGTGCTGGCGCTGGTGATGTGGCTGGTGCTCGAATATATGCCGCTTGGCCGCTACCTCTACGCCATCGGCGCCAATCCGAAGGCGGCCGCGCTCAACGGCATTCCGGTGCAGAAATTCGTCATGGGGGCCTTCGTCGCCTCCGGCGCGCTCACCGCCTTGGGCGGCGTGCTGCTGGCCTCGAAGCTCAGGATCGGCCAGGCCAGTGTTGGCCTCGAATACCTGCTGCCGGCCCTGGTCGGCGCATTCCTCGGATCGACCACCATCAAGCCGGGCCGCGTCAATGTCTGGGGCACGATCGTCGGCGTCGTTATCCTGGCCGTAGGGATTTCCGGCATCCAGCAGTTCGGCGGGTCGTTCTGGGTAGAGCCGTTGTTCAACGGCGTCACCCTGCTCGTCGCGATCGGCATTGCCGGCTACGCGCAGCGGCGCCGCGGCGCGGTGGTGCCGGCATCCGTGCCCACCAGCCGACCAGCCACCAGCCAATCAACAAATACAACCGACAATGCTTAATGGGAGAAACGATATGCAGCGCAGAACAGTCCTACAGCTCGGAATTGCCTGCCTGGCGCTTGGCATCGCCTCGCCGACGCTGGCCGACCCGATGGCCGACGCCAAAGCGGTGGTCGATAAATATGCCAGCAAGGTCGAGAAGTGGGACGGACCGACCACGGGACCGAAAGGGGCTGCCGGCAAGACCATCGTCGTGCTCGGCGCCGACATGAAGAACGGCGGCATCCTCGGCGTCACCAAGGGTGTCGAGGAAGCCGCTGCCGCCCTGGGGTGGACGGTCAAGACGCTTGACGGCGCCGGCTCCATCGGCGGCCGTACCGCTGCCTTCGGCCAGGCGCTGGCGCTCAATCCCGATGGCATCATCATCAACGGCTTCGACGCCGTCGAGCAGAAGCCGGCGATGGAGCAGGCCAAGGCGGCCAAGATCCCGATGGTGGCCTGGCACGCCGCGCCGACCGTCGGCCCGATCGACGATCTCGGCATCGTCGCCAACGTCTCGACCGATCCAATGCAAGTTTCGAAGGCGGCGGCCGACTGGGCCTTTGTCGACGCCAAGGGCAAGCCCGGCGTCATCATCTTCACCGATTCCACCTACCAGATCGCTATCGCCAAGGCGGACCGGATGAAGAAGGAGATCGAGGATCTCGGCGGGAAGGTGCTCGAATATGTCGACACGCCGATCGCCGAGACCTCGCAGCGCATGCCGCAGCTCACCACCTCGCTGCTGCAGAAATACGGCGATCAATGGACCCATTCGCTGGCGATCAACGACCTCTATTTCGACTTTATGGGGCCGTCGCTCGCGGCGGCCGGCAAGTCCGGCACCGATGCGCCGATCAACGTCGCGGCGGGCGACGGTTCGGAATCGGCCTACCAGCGCATCCGCTCCGGCCAGTTCCAGAAGGTGACGGTGGCCGAGCCGCTGAACCTGCAGGGCTGGCAGCTTGTCGACGAGCTCAACCGCGCCATGGCCGGCGAGAAATGGTCGGGCTACATC
>NZ_RZSR01000973.1:0-2183 GCF_004023265.1 Mesorhizobium sp. M1A.F.Ca.IN.020.06.1.1 | reverse complement strand
TGGCGATACACGCGACGCGCCAGTTGCCGCCAGCAAGGGCAAGAAACAGGCCGCTGCCGGCAATGCCCTGGAATCCCACTACAGCGGTGAAATCCAGAAGAAACTTGCGCGCGCCAACCGTCGCGTTTCGAAATCGATCCAGGCCAAGGCTCGCAACAACGCCAGGGTGGTTTTCGTCGTCGCGGCCGACGGCAGCGTCAGCGACCTGCAGCTCACTGAAAGTTCAGGGTCCGCCGAGCTCGATCAGTTCGCTTTGACGCTGGTGCGCAAGCAAGCCCCGTTCCCTCCCATTCCACCCGAGACCGGCAAATCAAGTTGGGTGTTCAAGGCGCGGATCGGCCCTTTTTAAAGCCTCCGCCACCCTAAACGTCAGAATTCGTCCTTTCGAAAGGAAGCCAATGTACATCGCCATGAACCGCTTCAAGGTCCAGAACGGCTCGGAGAGGCTTTCGAGAACATCTGGACGAGCCGCGATTCCAGCCTCTCCGACATGAAAGGCTTTAAGGAATTCCACCTGCTGCGCGGCCCGGTCAACGAGACCGAGGGCTATACAGAACTTCCGCGCCGCCCATCGCAACGCCGGCACCGCCAAGGTGCATTATCTTGGCCACCCCCAGTTCGAAGGGTTTTCGGTCGTCGAGGGCGCCTGACCGCCGCTAACGCGGCGGCCTTCCCGCACCTGATTAGGCCGCAGCAAGCAGGCTGGCATTGCCGCCGGCCGCCGTCGTGTCAACGCAGACCGCGCGCTCATGCGCATAAGCCGCCGGATTAAGCACCTCGCTGATCAGCGGCACGATCGGCCCGGCGCGCTCGGCAACCACCTTGCGCACGATGCGCGCCGCTTCCGGCGTGCCGGAGAAGGCAACCACGTCGACGCGCAGCGAGCGCGCTTCGACCGGGTCCGGCCGACCGTCGATCGCCGCCAGTGGCAGGCCCTTGCCGGTCAGCGCCGACAGCGCCGCCGGCGCGCCTGGCGCCACTGCCAGAACGGCATTGCCAGCGGCTAAAGCCTGGATTGTCTGCGCAAGCAGCGTCTCGGCATCCGGCCCGAGGCAGAGCACCCGTCCGCGCGGCGCCAGCGACAGCGTGTTGGCCTCGCCGGTCGGGCCCGGCAGGTCGACCTGCCCGAAATCGAGGCCCCCTGCGGCGGCGATGGCCGCAGCCCCCTTGCCGCGCAGATGCTTTCTCAGAATCGCCACGCGATCGGGTCGCGTCGACCAACCGCCAAGCGTCGGGTCCGGCAGATTGTCCGCGAGTTCCGTCGCCGTCACCTTGTGGCCGTCGCCGACTTCCGTTCCGGCTTGCGGGCCCTCGCGGAAGCGGCGCAGATAATGTGGCCCGCCGGCCTTCGGCCCGGTGCCGGACAGACCCTCGCCGCCGAAGGGCTGCGAGCCGACGACGGCGCCGATCTGGTTTCGGTTGACATAGATGTTGCCGGCATGGATGCCGTCGACGAAATGCTGGACGCGGCCCTCGATGCGGGTGTGCAGGCCGAAGGTCAGGCCGTAGCCCTTGCGGTTGATGCCGGCAATCACCGCGTCGATGTCGTCGGCGTCGAAGGTGGCGACATGCAGCACCGGACCGAACACTTCGCGCTCCATCTCCTCGATGCCTTTGACCCGAAAGACATGCGGCGCGACGAAGCGGCCGGCAGCCGGCGCTTCGAGCTTGGCGATGAGGCGCCCCTCCAGCCCCTTTTTCTTGCAGTAGTCGCCGATCGAGGCCTGCGCCTCATCGTCGATGACCGGGCCGACATCGGTCGAGATCAGCCACGGATCGCCGACATTGAGGGCTTCCATCGCGCCCTTCAGCATGGCCAGCATCTTCTTCTCGACATCCTTCTGCACGTAGAGCACGCGCAGCGCCGAGCAGCGCTGCCCGGCGCTCTGGAAGGCGGAGGCGAGGATGTCGCGCACCGCCTGCTCGGGAAGCGCCGTGGAATCGACGATCATGGCGTTCAGCCCACCCGTCTCGGCAATCAGCATGGCATCGGGCGCCGCCGTTTCGGCCAGCTGTTTTTCGATCAGCTTGGCGACCTCGGTCGAGCCGGTAAAGCAGACACCTGCGATGCGCGGGTCGGCGGTGAGCGGCGCTCCGACCGACGCACCGTCACCCGGCAGGAGCTGGATGATATCCTCCGGCACGCCGGCCTCGCGCAGCATCTCGACGGCGCGGAAGGCGAT
>NZ_RZSR01000972.1:0-2187 GCF_004023265.1 Mesorhizobium sp. M1A.F.Ca.IN.020.06.1.1 | reverse complement strand
GTCGTGCCCTATACGCGCGGCTCCGAAGTCTCGCGGCCGGTGGCCCAGATCGTCGCCGAGGCCGAGCGCCTCGCCGAGGCTGGCGTGCGCGAGGTGACGCTGCTCGGTCAGAACGTCAACGCCTGGCACGGCGAGGGCGAAAACAGCGAGGAATGGGGCCTCGGCCGCCTGCTCTTCCGCCTGGCGAAAATTCCCGGCCTGGCGCGGCTGCGCTACACCACCAGCCATCCGCGCGACATGGATGATGAATTGATCGCCGCGCACCGTGACCTGCCGGCCTTGATGCCCTATCTGCATTTACCAGTGCAGTCTGGCTCCGACCGGATACTGAAGGCGATGAACCGCAGGCATACGGCACGCGATTATCTGGCCCTCATCGATCGCATCCGCGCCGCCCGCGGCGATATCGCCATGTCCGGCGACTTCATCGTCGGCTTCCCCGGCGAGACGGAAGCGGATTTCGAGGCAACGCTCGAACTGGTGCGCGAGGTGAATTACGCTTCGGCCTTCACGTTCAAATATTCGCCGCGTCCCGGCACGCCGGGCGCCGAGATGGACGGCCATGTGTCGGAAGCCGTGAAGGACGAGCGGCTGCAGCGCCTGCAGGCGCTGGTCAACGAGCAGCAGAAGGCATTCATCGCCAGCCTGGTCGGCAGCACCGTCAGCACGCTGATCGAGAAGCCCGGCCGCCATGCCGGTCAGATCGTCGGCCGCTCGCCCTGGCTGCAGCCTGTTATTGTTGACGACAAGGCCGGCGGAATCGGTGACATTATCGACGTACGAATCACGAAGACAGGTCCCAACAGCCTGTTCGCCGAGTTGGCCTGATGCATGTCGCCCAAAAAGTGCTCGGGTCAACGACATGCATAGCCACAAGCCTCGGCAGATGAGGAGAGACGGTTGAGCGCTGCTGAACTGAAGAATCCGCCCCAGAACCAGGCATCCGGGGCCTCCGACATGGCGCACATCGTACTGACCTTCGACAACAACAAGCTTGCCAGCGCCCTATACGGCCAGTTCGACGAGAATCTGGCCCGTCTCGAGCAGAAGCTCGGCGTTGACATCCGTTCGCGGGGTAACCAGCTTGCGATCAAGGGCACGGCTTCGGCCGCCGAGCAGGCGCGCCGCGCGCTCGACACGCTCTACGGCATTCTGCAGAAGGGTGTCGATATCGGCCAGTCCGACGTCGACGGCGCCGTGCGCATGGCGATCGCCGCCGACGACCAGCTGACGCTGCCCACCATGGAGCGCAAGGGCAAGGTTTCGGCCGCCCAGATCGCCACGCGCAAGCGCACGATCTATGCCCGTTCGCTCAACCAGGACGCCTATATGCGCGCGCTGGAGCGCTCCGAAATGGTCTTCGGCATCGGCCCGGCCGGCACCGGCAAGACCTATCTGGCGGTGGCCCATGCGGCGATGCTGCTCGAGCGCGGCATGGTCGAGCGCATCGTGCTGTCGCGCCCGGCGGTCGAGGCCGGCGAGCGGCTCGGCTTCCTGCCCGGCGACATGAAGGAGAAGGTCGACCCCTATCTGCGGCCGCTCTACGACGCGCTCTACGACATGATGCCGGCCGACAAGGTCGAGCGGGCGATCGCCGCCGAGGTCATCGAGATCGCACCGTTAGCCTTCATGCGCGGCCGCACGCTGGCGCATGCCGCGGTGATCCTCGACGAGGCGCAGAACACCACGCCGATGCAGATGAAGATGTTCCTCACCCGTCTCGGCGAGAACTCGCGCATGATCGTCACCGGCGATCCGACCCAGATCGACCTGCCGCCCAACACCAAGTCGGGCCTGGTCGAGGCGCTGCGCATCCTCGACGGCGTGCCGGGCATAGTCACGGTCCGCTTCAACGAGGGCGATGTCGTGCGCCATCCGCTGGTTGCCGAGATCGTCAAGGCCTATGACCGGGACGGCAAGTTCGCCAGGGGCCTCGGCGCCGAGAGCTGATCCAAGCCCCATGGCTGAAAATCCGGGATCCAGCGGCAAGACGCCGGTCGACATCGATATTTTCGTCGAGGCCGGCGACTGGCCTCCTGAGGCCGAGCTGGCGCACCTGGTCGATCATGCCGTCGCTGCCGCCTTTGCCGAAACCGGTGCGAGCGGCGCATCGGAGCTCAGCGTCGTTTTTTCCGACGACGCCCATATCCGCACTCTCAACGCCGAATGGCGCGGCAAGGACACGCC
>NZ_RZSR01000096.1:0-10080 GCF_004023265.1 Mesorhizobium sp. M1A.F.Ca.IN.020.06.1.1 | reverse complement strand
TCTCGAACCTGCCGCTCGCGCCATCCAACCGGCGATTGGCGATGCGCTCAAGGCGCTGAAAAAAGCGGGAGCCGCCTTTGCCCGCATGTCGGGCTCCGGCGCTACCTGCTTCGGCCTGTTCGAGACTGGCAATGTCGCCAAGCGCGCGGCGATCGACATCCGCCGCCGCCATCCCGGTTGGTTCGTGGCCGCGACGCGCAGCATGGAGACCGACTGATGGCCAACGAAAGCCGCCCCTTCATCCCGGTGCGCATCGCGGTGCTGACCGTTTCCGACACGCGCAGCCTGGCCGAGGACAAATCCGGGCAGATATTGGCCGACCGCATCGCAGAGGCTGGCCATATACTGATGGCTCGCGACATCGTCACCGACGACCGCGAGAAGATCCGCGAAAAAGTGCTCGCCTGGTCGAGGGATGAAACGGTGGACGTCGTTATCACCACGGGTGGCACCGGCTTCACCGGCCGCGACGTAACGCCGGAAGCGCTGGAGCCGATTTTCGAAAAGCGCATGGACGGCTTTTCGGAAGTCTTCCACCGGATTTCCTATGACAAGATCGGCACATCGACGGTCCAGAGCCGGGCGACCGGCGGCGTCGTCAACGCCACCTTTATCTTCGTGCTGCCGGGCTCGCCCGGCGCGTGCAAGGATGCTTGGGACGGCATCATCAAGGCGCAGCTTGACTACCGGCACATGCCCTGCAACTTCGTCGAGATCATGCCGCGGCTGGACGAGCACCTCAGGCGCCGCGGCAAGCCGGAGTAGCGGCCCCGTCCGGCTCAGCGGATGACCGGCTCGCCGTGGAAGCGGCGGCGCGACGGCCGCGAGACGCCGAAGCCGATTTCCATCATCAGCCGCGGCGTATGCGCCGGCACCGTTCCCATATGGAAGCCGAACGGATCCTCGACGAAGCCGAGGCCCGCCTCGCCCGTCAGCGTCACAGGGCTTTCCGGACCGTAGACGTCCAGCACGTCTTCCGCGGGGTGGCCGACCAGAAGCGTGAGCTGGTGCTTGAGCGCGCGGCGCCTGTGGCTGCCGCGGACATAGACATGCGGGCCGGTGCCGGCGTCGACCGGCACCAGATAGAAGAAGAATTTCAGCATCCGCCAATCGTCGAGATCGAAATGGTATTTGCCGAGCGAGGCGAGATTCTTGTCGGCATCCGAGGCCTTGCCGGTCGGAAAGCTCCACCACACGCGCGTCGTGATCAGTTTCGCCTGGCCGCCGAGATAGTGCTGCGCGACCTCGAGGAGCAGCGGATCCCGCTGGATGGCAAGCGCCGCCGGGCAATCGAGAATGCGTTCGAAATAATGCCCGCTGAGCAGCGAGCGGCCGAAACGCTTCTCCGCCTCGGCATGGTCGCCCGGCATGAATTCGAGACGGCGGTCGAAATTGCCGAAACAGGGCGTGCGTTGCGCAAAAACGGCGATCTCCTCATGGATCGCCGACGGCAGCGTGAACCCCGAAAACAGTCCATCGGAGCGAAGCGCCGCGACCACCGCCTCGCGATCGACGCCGGCAAACATCGTCTCTCCCGCATTGTCGAGCGGGCGAACGCGTCTGGCGCCTAGCCAGTGCATGCGGCGCCCCGGCATGGTGCGCGCCAGCACGAACATCGGCAGCCAGGCCGGATTTTCGCGTAGATCTTTCAGATAGGTCGGGATGCGCACGGCGATGCGCCTGAACAGGCTGCCATTACGAGCGATCGCCTCCAGGCTGGCCGCGCCTGAATTGTCTGGAGTACCAAGGTTCATCGGGTTCCTCGTATGCATGGCGTCCGACGAAGCGCCAGCCGTCTGCCGCTTCATCGTCACCCAATCCCGATTGTCCCGCTTCAAACAGATGCTAATCCACTGCAGGTTTTTGTGCAATGCACAATAGAATGGGCCGGCAAAGTTCGCGGCCTTTTTCTCTCTTTTCGCCTTCTGGAGAGAAGGAGGGCATGCGCTCACTTCGGCGGCGCCACCCAGATTTCGGCAATCAGCCTTCTGGTGGCGAGGCCGCGCGCCAGGGCTTCGGCGCTGCGGGCGCTTTTCGCCAGCACCGTGGCCTGGCGCTTGCTGATGACAAGCCCTTCCTCCAGAGCCCGGTTGCCCGAAAAAACCCGGACCAGAAACGGCGTGCGATTGCCGCGGGCGCGTGAAAAACGCGCCGGCATCGTCTGCCTCGCCGCGTGAGCGACGACGTCGTCGATCCAGCCTTCGGCGAGCCGGGCGCCGGGTTCCAGAAGCAGCAGCCAGTCGCCCTTGGCCTGGCCGATGCCTGTTGCGATGCCGCCGGCGACAAGGTGGCAGCCGGCATGCTCGGCGACGCGATGCGTCTGGTCGGTCGAGCCAATGTCGCAGACGATGACGTCGCGCACCACGCCCTCGACCGCGCCGCCGATCAGCGAGGCCAGCGTGCGGGCAAGGCCTTCTTCGTCGTTCCTGGTTTCGATAAGGACGCTGAGCATTTTAGCCGAATAGCGGAAAGCGCGGCGCTGCGCCAGATGCGCGTTCTGAACGAGAAAGTTCTTGCTTTGTTCTCATTGGCAAAATAGGAATAGTTTCATGAACAGAGCGATTCGACAGCCTACCGACAGTCCCTGGGAGAGGGCGAAAATGGAACAGATCGTGCGCGCCGACATTGCCGCTTTCGGAGCAGGCAGAGCCGAGATGGCAAATGCAATGATAGACCAGAGCGGCATGCGCGTGCGGCCGGACCGCAATCGCGGACGCTCCGCGGGCATCAATCCGTCCGGCCGCTTCGAGCCGGTCAGCCGGCATGTGTTCGACGATGGCTGGAACTCGCTGGAGGAACTGCCGCCGTTCAAGACGGAGGTGCAGGTCGAGAAGCCGCGCACCATCATCACGCGCAACGAGTCGCCGGACATTTCCTTCGATCGTTCGATCAATCCCTATCGCGGCTGCGAGCATGGCTGCGTCTACTGCTTTGCCAGGCCGACGCATTCCTTCATGGGCCTGTCGCCGGGGCTCGATTTCGAATCGAAGCTGTTTGCCAAGCCCGATGCGGCGCGAATGCTGGATAGGGAATTGTCGAAGTCCGGCTACCAGCCGCGCACCATCGCCATCGGCACCAACACCGATCCCTATCAGCCGATCGAAAAGCAATACCGCATCATGCGCGAGATCCTGGAGGTGCTGGAGGCGCGTGGCCATCCGGTCGGCATCGTAACCAAGTCGGCACTGGTGACGCGCGATATCGACATCCTGTCGCGCATGGCCGAGCGCGGGCTCGCCAAGGTGGCGCTGTCGGTGACGACGCTCGACCGCATGCTGGCGAGAACCATGGAGCCGCGTGCCTCGACGCCGACAAAGCGGCTGGAAGCGATAAGGCAGCTTTCGGATGCCGGCGTCCCCGCCTCGGTGATGGTGGCGCCGATCATTCCCGGCCTCACCGATCCGGAGATGGAGCGCATCCTCGATTCGGCGCGCGCCGCCGGCGCCAGGGAGGCAGGCTATGTCGTGCTGCGTCTGCCGCTCGAGGTGGCGCCGATCTTCAAGGACTGGCTGTTGCGCCATTATCCGGATCGCTACCGGCATGTGATGTCGCTGATCCGCTCGATGCGCGACGGCAAGGACTACGATTCGGAATGGGGCAAGCGCATGAAGGGCGCCGGACCCTATGCCTGGCAGATCGGCCGGCGCTTCGAGATCGCCGCCAAGCGGCTCGGCCTCAATGCCGAGCGGCGGCAGCTTCGGACCGACCAATTCGTCGCAGGCTCCGGCGTCGGCGAGCAGTTGATGCTGCTGTGAAGATGATGCCGGCCGCGAAGGCCGGCGGCTAAGGCAACTCGGGAGGCAGAGTTTTGCGCCCGGATTGCGATCCGCTAACCCTCTGTTTTGATGTAACTTCGTACGGAAGGCCCGCTACGCACTCTTCCTGGAATTGCTCAAGAATCCCGTCCGGCCCAGTCCCCCGGCCGTGAGACGGTGCCCTCCCGGTCCGACGCCCCATCCGACCCGGAGGGACTTGCGGAGATTCGGAGCCGATGCGAACCTCGCCGCACCATGGCTCGCGCGCGTTCCGATTCTCCGCTTCTCTTCGAAATGGTCGAGAAGCCCGACTTCTCGATTGAAACGAAAGCGATGGCCGAGGGGCTGTGGCCGGTAGCGGGGATGGACGAGGCGGGCCGCGGGCCGCTTGCCGGTCCGGTGGTGGCCGCGGCCGTGGTGCTCAACCCGGCCAACATTCCCGAAGGGCTCGACGATTCCAAGCGCCTCACCCATCTGCAGCGCGAGGCGCTGTTCCTCAAAATCCTGGGCTCGGCGCTCAGCGTCTCGATGGCCTCGATCAGCGCCGAAGGCATCGACAACAGCAACATTCTGAAAGCCAGCCTGGAAGCCATGCGTCGCGCCGCCGCCGGACTGTCGCTGCCGCCCAAACTGGCGCTGGCGGACGGCCGCGACGTGCCGCCAGGGCTCACCTGCGAGGGACGCGCGCTGATCAAGGGCGACCAGCGCTCGCAATCTATCGCCGCCGCCTCGATCATCGCCAAGGTGATGCGCGACCGCATGATGTGCGGCTGCGGCGGCCATCATGAGCATTACGGGTTCGAAATGCATATGGGCTACGCGACGGTCCGCCACCGGACCGCGATCGAGGCGCATGGCCCGGTGGCGCGACTGCATAGGGCGTCGTTCGCACCGTTCCGGTTTGGCGGCGTCGAGGTGGCGGAAGCGGAAGAGAGCTTCGAGGGAATAGATTAATCTCCCCTCTTGAAGGCAGGCTGAGAGTCGTCGCGCGTGAAGCGCCAACGCCCTCAGTCGCACAAGGGGTTGAGCTCTACGCGCAACGGCCCCCTCTGTCGCCTTCGGCGACATCTCCCCCTCAAGGGGGAAGATTATTCGCGCCCAAAAACAAAAAAGCCGCCGGGTTGCCCAGGCGGCTTCATGTCAGCAACGGCAGAGCCGCTCAGTTCAGCTTGGCCTTCACGTCCTGCAGCGCCGACTTGAACAAATCGGCGCCGGCCTTGGCGTCGACCTTGGCGGCAAGCAGCGCACGGGCGGCCTCGACGGCGATGTCGACGGCGCTGGCACGCACCTCGCCGATCGCTTCGCGCTCGGCCTGGCTGATCTTCTGCTCGGCAAGCGCCGTGCGCCGGGCGACGTAGTCCTCGGTCTTCTTATGCGCCTCGGAAGCAAGGAGCTCGGCCTCGCGCTTGGCGGCGGCGACGATGTCGGCGGCCTCCTTCTCGGCTTCCTTGCGCTTCTGCTGGTATTGGCCGAGCAGCTGCTGGGCCTCTTCGCGCAGGCGGCGCGCTTCCTCGAGCTCGCTGCTAATCTTGGCCGCACGGGAATCGAGCGACTTTGCGAGCATGCCCGGCACCTTCAGATAGATGACGGCGCCGAGGAAGATGATCAGGGCAATGGTGGCCCAGAGCGTAGCAAGTGATGTGGCGTCCATGATGGCCTCCTCACCGGGTCGCGGATTTGACCGCGGCCGAAATCTCGGCCTTGTCGGTCGTGCCGCCGACCAGCGCCTCGACGATGGCCGACGTGGTGTCCTCGGCTATCGTGCCGACTTCCTTCATCGCCTTGGCCTTGATCGAGGCGATGCTCGCCTCGGCTTCGCCGAGCTTCTTCTCGAGTTCCGCCTCGAGCTTCTTGCGCGTGCTTTCGGCTTCGCTCTTGGCGGCGTCGCTCGCCTGCTGGCCGATCTTGTTGGCGTTGGCCTTAGCTTCCGCCAATTCCTGCTCATAGGCGGCAACGGCAGCGTCCGCCTCGCCCTTCAGCCTGGCGGCGTGGTCGAGATCCTGGGTGATGCGATCGTTGCGGACATCGATGATACCGCCGATGCGCGGCATCACAACCCGCTTCAGGAACAGATAGAAGAGCCCGAAGGTGATGACGAGCCACAGGATCTGCGACGGGAAGGTCTCGGCATTGAACGGCGGGAACGCGCCATGCTCCTCGGCAGGCACGGCGGTGCCCGCATGCGTATCGCCCTCGGCCGTGGCCGGCGCGGATTCTTGCGCAAAGGCAGATGTCACGAACATCTCATTCCCCTCCATAAGGCGGGGCCGCACCATGCGGCCCCTTTCGTCAGCGCGTGGTTCTTACCTGAAGACCAGCAGCAGCGCGATGAGGAGCGAGAAGATGCCCAGCGCTTCGGTCACGGCGAAGCCGAAGATCAGGCGGCCGAACTGGCCGTCAGCGGCCGACGGGTTGCGGAGCGCACCCGAGAGATAGCTGCCGAAGATGTTGCCGAGGCCGATGCCGGCGCCGCCCATGCCGATGCAGGCGATACCAGCGCCGATAGCAGCTGCTGCAGTTGCGTCCATTTCAAAACTCCTGTGGTTTTCGTAATCGTTGCGGTTGGTACGTTGGGTATGCTGGCGCCGGGGCGCCGGTGAAAATCGATCAGTGGCTCGGGTGCAGAGCGTCGTTCAGATACATGCAGGTCAGCACCGCGAAGACGTAGGCCTGCAGGAAGGCGACCAGCAGTTCCAGCGCCGTCAGGGCAACCGCCATGGCGAGCGGCAGGACCGAGCCGGCGATGCCGACCGCACCCAGCGCGCTGAGGCTGACGACGAAGCCCGAAAACACTTTCAGCGTGATGTGGCCGGCCAGCATGTTGGCGAAAAGACGAACGGAGAGGCTGACCGGACGCGAGACAAAGGAAATGACTTCGATCGCCACCACCAGCGGCATCAGATAGCCAGGCACGCCATGCGGCACGAACAGCTTGAGGAAGCCGAGGCCGTGCTTGGCGAAGCCGTAGACGATGACGGTGCCAATGACCAGGATCGCCAGCGTGAAGGTGACGATGATGTGGCTGGTGACGGTGAAGAAATAAGGGAACAGGCCGATCAGGTTGGCGACCAGCACGAACATGAACAGCGAGAACACCAGCGGGAAGAACTGCATGCCCTGCTTGCCCGCCGCATCGCGCAGCATGTTGCCGACGAACTCATAGGCCATTTCCGAGACCGACTGCAGGCGGCCAGGAATGAGGGCGCGGCTGGCGGTGCTCATGTAGAGGAAAGCGGAAGCGACGGCGATCGTCACGACCATGAACAGAGCGGAGTTGGTGAAAGAAATGTCGTAGCCGCCGATATGAAGCGGGATGATCGGATGGATCTGGAACTGGTGGATCGGATCGACCTGGTCAGCAGCAGCCACTTTAAATCCCCGTCAAAGCCACAACCGGCTTCTTAACTTTCTTTCGCGCCTTGCGGCGCCTTACTTCAGTCCTTCGGTTCGGGCGGCTTGCCGCCCTGGCCGAATTCCGATGCAAGTCCCGACGAACGCAGGACATTGAGTATACCGGCGCCAAAACCCAGCAGCAGGCCGACGATCAGACCCCAGGGCGCGATTCCCGCCAAGCGGTCGATGATCCAGCCCAGGCCGACACCAACCACCACTCCGGCGATGAACTCGCTGGACAGTTTCAGGGCCTGACCGTAACCGGTCGCAGCTTTCGCTTCGTCTTTCCCCTCGAGCCGGTCCGTGCGTCTTGATGCAAGCGATGCTTCAAGCTCGCGCCGGCGGCGCTCAAGTTCGTCGTCGCGGATGGTGGCTTCTGGCTGCCTGCCGCGGCCGGTTTCTCCGGTTCCGTCTGGCCCGTTTTTGTCGGCCATCGCAACCCCCCTGCCCGGGCAGACGATCACCGTCCGTCCGCTTCTAAAGTCGCCGGCAACATAGTTAGCGGGTCCGCGCCCGTCAAGCCACGGGCCGAACTTCAAAGCGATGTATTTTCCGCTTTCAAATCAATGGGTTATCCGGGTGCGACATCGTGCCCGTCACGCCTGTGCGAGGACTCGGCGCGAATCCGGGCGACAAAGCCGCGCTGATCGGTGCGCGCAGCAAACGAGAAAGAGCGTTGCCGCGGGGTGCCGATCAAGCGGCTCAGTTCGAGCCGCCTAAACGGCTCAGCTCCAGCCGCCGCCATAGGTGCGATAGAAGATATGCAGGCCGATCCTGGTCATGCGCTGCATGGCGCGCGCCCAGCCCGGATGGACGTAATTGGCGTAGTAATGCGTCGAGGATCCGACCTCGGGGATGAAGATCTTGCCGGCGGTCACCGCCATGGCGACATCCTGGGCGGTCTTGTACGCGACGGGGTCGTTGATGCGCTTCTTCCTGCCGTCACAGGCGAAGGAGAACTGGCAGCGGTTGAACCAGTTGTCGTTCTGGTAGACGACACCGCAGATCGTCTTCGGATAGGCAGGGTTGCGGACGCGGTTGAGGATCACCTGCGCCACCGCGGCCTGGCCGCGCACCGGTTCGCTGCGCGCCTCGAAATAGATGCCCTTGGCGAGGCATTCCTGTTCCGGCTTGGAGAAGACGGCCGCAGGCAGCGGATTCTGCATCCAGGCGTGATCCCCCTTGCCCATCGGCGGGATGAAGCGGCCGTCATTCGGATCGTCCTGCAGCAGAGCCTCAAAGGGCGAGGCCTTGGCATAGTCCGGCGCCGACTGGGCATAGGCGGTGGCGAGGATGTCCGGCTTGTCGTTGTTGACGAGAGCGACGAGAGCCGCCGGCAAATCCGGATCGGGCTTCTTGTCCTCGCGGATGTGGAAGGCCTGGGCGATCTGGATTTCCTTGCCCTTGATGCCGGGCTTGGCGAAAGTCAGCTTCAGGCCGCTGTCCATCGCCGGACGGAGCAGCGAGGAGGTGCGCTCGAAGATGGAGCCGGCGCTGAAATTCTTCGGCGGCGCAACGGGCGACACCTGGACGAGGCGGCCCTTCTTGTCGGCGCGCACGACGCGGTCCTCATCGGGCGTAGCGCCGGCGACATTGCCCTTGCCGCGGAGCGCCACCGTGCCAACGCCAGGCAGGTCCACGCCGGAGCCGGAGATCGAGCCCGTGGCGGCCGAATCGACGAACGGCATCTCGGCGGCGTGCACCGAGCCGGCGACGGATTTTTCGACATAGGCATTCCAGCGATGACTGGGCGACTCCAGCCCGGACACGAGGCTTGCCATATCCTGGTAAGCGACGACGGACGGAAAGCCGACCCAGAAGCCGAGCCCCAGAACCAAAGGAGGAAGGAAGGAACGTTTATTCGCAACGGCGGCGGCGACGAGCCGCGTAAGAACGCGTCGATGCACGGAACTCTCCAGAAACGCTACTGACCCCGGAGAGCCAAAATGAAGCATTAACCTTGATGGGGGGTTAACGGCACCGATCGTGTTTTTTTCATGTTGCAGATAAGCCGGCCTCCGCCAGCTGTGGAAAGCCGGCGAAAACGTCAGGCCGTGCGCAGAAAAATCGGCCATGCGATCGCCGCGCAGATCGCGGCCGCCAGCCACACGCCCGGCCATGCGAAGAGAAGCAGAAGCCAGGGAATGGCGATCGGCACCAGGCAGAAGCCGACAAAGACCAGAGTGTTGGCGAGGCTGAGCGCGGTGCCGACATGGCCGGCACCGGCAAGTGTCGCAAGCTCGGTATAGGCAACGCCATGCCAGGCCGATACGCAGATGCCGGCTACGATCACCATAAGGGGCAGGAGCAACAGCAGCGACGGCTGCCTGGCTGCAGGGATGGCCAGAACCCATAGCACCAGGAAGGCCAGCGCGCTCAGCGCGCTGCAGAACCTCAGGAACGGCCTTCGGTTGCGGTGGCGGTCGGTGTAGCGGCCGCTCCAGACACGCATCACCATGGCGCCCGTCTGCACGGCGGCGAGGGTGGCGCTGGTCACCCATGTGCCCGTGCCGGCAAAGTCGTGCAGGAAGACGGAGGCAAAGGTGAGCACCGCCACCTGCGGGAAGCAGAGCAGGCCGATGGCTGCCGAGATGCGCCAGACCTCGATGTTGCGCAGCGGCGCCGGGCCGGTCGTGACGGCGGCGGCATGCGCGTCGCCTTGCGCCGGCGGCTCCTGCAACCAGCGCCGGGCAAAGCAAGCCGAGAGCGCGGTGAGAGCCGCCAGCAGGCCGAAGACGGCGGCGAAGCCGAAGCCCAAGGCTAGCCACGGCAGGACGAGCGCGCCGAGCCCGCCGCCAAGCGGCACCGCCGTCTGCCTGATGCTCATGGCGAAGCCGCGCTGTCTTCGCCGAACCAGCCCATGATGGCGCGGCCGCTGGAGCCGTTGACGCTGCCGCCGAGCAGGCCTGCAACGAGCAGGCTGGCCGAAAGC
>NZ_RZSR01000971.1:0-2188 GCF_004023265.1 Mesorhizobium sp. M1A.F.Ca.IN.020.06.1.1 | reverse complement strand
AGATACGAGTCATCCTCGACCATGAACGGAAAGCCGGGCATGTGGCGGATGACGAGCTTCTGGCCGGCACGGGCCGGCTCGAACTCCTTCACCTCGCCGACAAGGATCATCAGCTTGCGTGGACCCGATCCCGAAGTCGCCAGCGGCGCCAGCGCTTCAGCGCGACGCCTTTCGATCGCGTCTTTTTTCTCGGCTCGGAACGTCTCCGGTACATACAGCGTCTCGGCAAGCGGGCGGCCCTTAACGATCATCTGCTTTGCAGCCTCACGCAGGTGCCATTGCACATTCCACCAATGACGTTTTCCCGCCCAAAGCGATGTCCAGACCGTCAGCTCCGCCTCGTGCCACAGATAATGCAGCAGCCCGCGCAACGACAGCTTTTTCGCCTCACCCGAAACGCTGTCTGAGCCCGGACTAGCCTGCGGCGAGGCCGCGCGACTGCCGATCTTCGACAGGCTGAAATCCAGCTTCAGCGCCGCCATCCCGCTCTGCGGGTCGAGCTGTATGGCGCTGCCCATCAGGGCACCAAGACCCGAAAGCTCGTATGGCGACTCGTAAGACGCACAGGAGGGATCGTGCTCGCCGCCGCTGAGCGGCATGCGCTTGATCACGTAAAGGCTGCCCATGCGCGCGATGTACATGGGCAGTCCGTCGCCCCGGCACATGCACAACGGCCGCTCGTGCCGTTGATGAGCGGCCGTCAGAGCTTCCTGAAGCTCAGGTGCGTCCTCCGCGTAGACCGAACCACCAATCCTGAACCGCCGCATCACCTCCAAAGCTCCAGGTCGCCGCCGCATCCCTGTGAGCCCATTGAGTCACGCCTTTGCAACAAGCGCAACCCACTCGCTTGGATAATCGCGCGACCCGGAGCAGGGCAGTCGCCGAGTTTGCGTTCTTGCGAAGAATGACTGACGCAGCCGAGGCCCTCGATGCGGATGATCGATGTTTCTAGGGGATGGGCGGTCGCTGCGTTGGCGCCCTTCCGGCATTGGCCGGCGCTGGAGAGGCAGAGGGGAGGCAGGGATGCGATGGCGGGTCGAGGCCAGGAGAGAGGCTCCCGGCGCCCGTCGCGGAGAATGATCATGACCCATATGGAGATTCTGGCGCCGTCACGCACGACGCCCAACGGTTACAAGGTCGATGTCAGCCGCGGCCAGCGCATCGGGCGCGTGTCGTCGGAATGGTTCAACCGGCCTGGCGACGAACGCTACCTGTCGCTCACGGACCTCAACAATGCTGTGAAGCGGCGGTCCGAACGCAGCAAGACCCGCATCGTGGAAAGCGGAGCGATCCGAGTCGAAGCATCTCGCGACAATCCCGAGCGGCTGACGCTCATGCTGCCGGATGCCCACGCGCCGGTCGCGCCGACGCATTGGAGTTTTGGCCAGCTCGCCAGTCTGGTCGGTGCACCCGCGACGTATCTTCGGCAGCTTCCGGCCACGCTTGCCGGCATCAATCTGCAGTATGGGCTTTCCACGCACCGGGCCGAGCAGGTCAAGACACTCGAAATCGAGAACGGCCGCCTTGAGCTTCGAGCAGTTACTGGCCCGGACTACGGCAGGATTTTTGACCACGAACTCGTCGAGGCGGTCCAGAAGATCGCCGGCAACGGAACCGGCGACACACGCTGGAAAGTGCCCGGCGTGCTCGATTGGTCGACCAGCATTTACAACCCCAATGTCGACATCTCGAAGGACACGACCACGCTGTATGCCTCGGACCGCGACATCTTTGTGTTCCTGGTTGACGACCTCAACCCCATCGAAGCCGGCCGGTTGGCCAACGGCGAACCGGATCTCTACTTTCGCGGATTCTATGCCTGGAACAGCGAGGTCGGCTCGAAAACCCTAGGAATCGCAAGCTTTTACCTGCGTGCCGTATGCCAAAATCGCAATCTGTGGGGCGTCGGGGATTTCCAGGAGATCACCATCCGTCACTCCAAATACGCCGCCTCGCGCTTTGCGCTGGAAGCCGAACCGGCGCTGATCCAGTTCGCGGAATCCTCGCCCATGCCTTTCGTCAACGGCATCAAGGCAGCGCGCGAGCGCGTTGTTGCCCGCAACGACGATGATCGGACGACGTTCCTGCGCAAGCGCGGCTTCTCGAAAGGCGAATCCACCAAGATTATCGATGCTGTGCTCACCGACGAAGGCCATCCGCCGGCATCGGTGTTCGACTTCGTCCAAGG
>NZ_RZSR01000970.1:0-2197 GCF_004023265.1 Mesorhizobium sp. M1A.F.Ca.IN.020.06.1.1 | reverse complement strand
GTCATCGGCGTCTCCTTCATGGCGCTGATGGGGCTGGTGATGATCCTATGGCCGCATCTTTTGATCAGCGCCTTCATCGATCTCGCCGATCCGGCCAATGCCAGGTTGATCACGCTTGCCGTGTCCTTCCTGGTGTTTGCCGCGCTGTTCCAGATCTTCGACGGCGCGCAGGCGGTGGCCGCCGGCATGCTGCGCGGCCTGCACGATACCAAGGTGCCGATGATCTATGCCGCGATCGGCTATTGGGGGGTCGGCCTTCCGCTCGGCGTGCTGCTCGCCTTCCATTTCGGCTTCAACGGCGTCGGCATCTGGATCGGCCTTTCGTCAGGCCTGGCGGTGGTGGCGGTGCTCCTGCTCGTCCGTTGGCTGCGGCGCGATCGCATCGCGCCGGCGCTGTCGTTCAGCCATTGAGAAGAGCGGCCGCCGGTCAGGCGGCGGCCCTCGTCGACCTTCAGTGCGCGGCGACACGCTCAAGCCGCCGCGCATATTGCGTCAGCGGGAAGCACATCACGAAGAAGATCAGCGCCACCAGCCCGTAGACGGTGAAGGGTTCGAAGGTCGCGTTGTTGATGGCGTTGGAGGTCCTGACCAACTCCTCGAAACCGATGATCGAGGTCAGCGCCGTCGATTTGATCAGCTGCACCAGGAAGCCGACGGTCGGGGCGCGCGTGATGGCGAAGGCCTGCGGCAGGATGATCAGCCTGAGTTCCTGCAGATAATGCAGTCCGAGACTGGCGCCGGCGTCCCACTGGCCGCGCGGCAGCGCATCGACACCGCTGCGCCAGATCTCGGCGAGATAGGCGCTGGCAAAGAAGGTGAGGCCGAGCGCCGCGGCGGTCCATGGCTCGATGCGCAGCCCCAACATCGGCAGGCCGAAGAACATCAGGAAAAGCTGCATGAGGAGCGGCGTGCCCTGGAACAGCGCGATATAGCCGGAAGCGATCCGCTTGATCCATTTGTTCTTGGCTATGCGGAAGAACAGCACGACCAGCCCGACCAGCGCGCCGCCGACGAAGGCGGCAAGCGACAACAGCACCGTCCACCGCGCGGCGAGCAGAAGGTTGCGCAATATGTCCCAGAGGGTGAATTCGATCATGACACGCCGGCTCCGAGTGCGCGGCGTCCGCCGCTGACCAGCAGCCGGCGCAGCCCCATCGACAGGCCGAGATAGACCATGGTCACCACCAGATAGGTTTCGAAGGCGCGGAAGGTGCGCGCCTGCAGCATGTCGGCCTCGTAGGTCAGTTCACGCACCGCGATCTGCGACACCACGGCCGATTCCAGCATCATGATGACGATCTGGCTGGTCAGCGCCGGATAGATCACTTTCAGCGCCTGCGGCAGCACGATCTTGATGAACACCTGCCTGGGCCTGAGCCCGAGCGCAAGTGCTGCCTCCGTCTGCCCGCGCGGCACCGCGTCCAGACCCGCGCCGACGATCTCGATCGTGTAGGCCGCCATGTTGAGCGTCATCGCCAGCATGGCGGCCAGGATCGGATCGAGTCGGATGCCGAGGCTGGGCAGTCCGAAGAAGATGAAGAACAGCTGCACCAGGAACGGAGTGTTGCGCATCACCTCGACATACCAGCCGATCGCCAGCTTGAGCGGCCTCGGGCCGTTCCGGCGTCCGGCGGCGCCCAGGATGCTGAGGAAAGTGCCGGCCAGCGTGGTGACGACGATCAGAAGCAGCGTCATCGCCGCGCCGCGCGCGATCACGCCCGCTGCACCCGCAAGCCAGCCGAAGTCCAGGCTGTAGCCCATCGCGATTGGCCCTGTTGGAAAGCGTGTAGCGCAAGAAACAAGTACGGGAGCGGTTCAGCGCTTCATGCGCGCTGAACCGCCAAGCGAGATCAATCCTTGAGGTTGTCGGGATTGAGCGGCGTCTTCAGCCAGGCTTTCGAGCTCTCGTCCAGCTTGCCGTCCGCCAGCATCTTGGCGACCGCATCGTTCACCGCCTTCTTCAGCCTATCCTCGTTCTTGTTGAGGCCGATATGCGAGGGCGAGGTCAGCAGCTGGAACTTCTGCTCGGGCTTCAATGCAACCTGCTTGGCCAGCACCTGCGCGCCGACATCGTTGCCGACCACCATGAGCTGCGTCTGTCCGGAGATGAAGGCCTGGATGACGGAATTGTAGTTGTCGAAGCGGCGGATGTCGGCCGAGGCGGGCGCCGCCTGGGTGAGCGAGGTATCCTCCAGCG
>NZ_RZSR01000969.1:0-2198 GCF_004023265.1 Mesorhizobium sp. M1A.F.Ca.IN.020.06.1.1 | reverse complement strand
AGAAACGGCTGCGGCGGGCCGCCTTTCCGATCACGATAACGCTGATTTCTACCAAAGGGATGACGACATGGATTTCGACCTCATCGTGCGCGGCGGCACGCTGCCGGACGGCAGGATCGCCGATATCGGCATCGCTGGCGAAACCATCGCCGCGATCGAGCCTCAGTTGCAAGGCGCAGCTCGGAGCGAGGTCGATGCGCGCGGCAATCTCGTCTCGCCGCCCTTCGTCGATCCGCATTTCCATATGGACGCCACGCTCTCCTATGGCATTCCGCGCATCAACGCTTCGGGCACCCTGCTCGAAGGCATTGCGCTCTGGGGCGAGTTGAAGCCGCTCCTGACGCATGAGGCGGTGCGCGACCGCGCGCTCGCCTATTGCGACTGGGCGGTGTCGATGGGCCTGCTTGCCATCCGCACCCATGTCGATGTCTGCGACGACCGGCTGCTTGCCGTGGAAGCTCTGCTGGACGTGAAGAAAACGGTCGCGCCCTATCTCGACCTGCAGCTTGTCGCCTTTCCGCAGGACGGGTTTTATCGCTCGCCGACGGCCCGCGAAAACACAATCCGGGCGCTGGATATGGGCGTCGACATCGTCGGCGGCATCCCGCATTTCGAGCGCAACATGGCCGATGGCACGCGCTCGGTGACGGAACTCTGCGAGATCGCGGCGAAGCGCGGCCTGATGGTCGACATGCATTGCGACGAGACCGACGACCCGCTTTCGCGCCACATCGAGCAGCTTGCCTATGAAACGCAGCGCCTCGGCTTGCAGGGCAGGGTGGCGGGCTCGCACCTCACCTCGATGCATTCCATGGACAATTACTACGTCTCGAAGCTGTTGCCGCTGATCGCCGAGGCCGGCGTCTCGGCGATCCCCAATCCGCTGATCAACATCATGCTGCAGGGGCGCCACGATACTTTCCCCAAGCGGCGTGGCCTCACCCGGGTGAAGGAGATGCTGGCGCTCGGCATCCGCGTCGGCTGGGGCCAGGACTGCGTGCTCGACCCGTGGTATTCGCTGGGCACGGCGGACATGCTCGACGTGGCCTTCATGGGCCTGCATGTCGCGCAGATGTCGAGCCCGGCCGACATGGCGCGCTGCTTCGACATGGTCACCAACGTCAACGCCGCCATCATGGGGCTTGATCATCTCGGTCTGACCGTCGGCAAGCGGGCGAGCCTTGTCGTGCTCGACGCCGGCTATCCGATCGAGGCCGTCCGCCTGCGCCCTGAGCGCCTCTGTGTCATCGCCAGGGGCAAGGTGGTGGCCGAACGGACCAGGCAGGAGACGCGGCTGTCGATCGCCGGTCGGCCGGAGAACGTCAACCGCAGGCACAAATCCGCGTAGCGCCAGCCGATTTCCGCCGCTGGTCTTACGGATCGTCCGAATTTCCCTCCTCAAAGCGACAGATTGCGAGTAGGGAGCCGGGCATGGCCCAGTTCCTCGCCCGCAATCTCACGATCAAGAATGTCCTGCTCGCCGGCATTCTCTTGATGCTGGCCGGCGACTTCATGTTCGCGCTCAACGACGCGATGGGCAAATGGCTGGTCGCTTCCTTCTCGGTCGGTCAGGTGGTGTTGGTTCGCTCCATCGGCGCCTTCTTGGTGCTTGGGCCGATGATCGCCAACCAGGGCGCAGGCAAGCTTTTTCAGGTGGAAAGGCCGGTGCTGCAGGTCCTGCGCGTCGCGGCGACCACGCTCGATACCGGGCTGTTCTATGCCGCGGTCGTCTATCTGCCGCTCGCCGACGTGATGAGCTTCTACATGGCCGGACCGATCTATGTCGCCGCGCTCTCGCATCTCCTGCTCGGCGAGAAGGTCGGCTGGCGGCGCTGGCTGGCGATCCTGGTCGGCTTCTGCGGTGTGCTGATCATCCTGAAGCCATCGTCGGCCGCGTTTTCGTTGTCATCGGCCTATGCGCTGATCGGCAGCATTGCCTTCGGCTTCGCCATCATTCTCGGCCGGCGTTTGCGCGGAACGAGTGACACGACGCTGGTCACCTGGCAGACCATCGGCACGTTGATTGTCGGCGGCGCGCTGGCGATCGGCGCCTGGCGCACGCCGTCGGCGCTCGATTTCGGCGCCATGCTTTTGCTCGGCATCGTTTCCTGCGCCGCCCATCTGATGATCACCCGGGCGCTGAAACTGGCGCCGGCGTCAACGCTTGCGCCGCTGCATTACAGCCTGCTGCTGTGGGC
>NZ_RZSR01000968.1:0-2206 GCF_004023265.1 Mesorhizobium sp. M1A.F.Ca.IN.020.06.1.1 | reverse complement strand
CATCTGGACAGTCTTCTGCGAAGGAGTGCGGTGACGATCATCAGGGCGAGAGTGAGGCCGACGAGCAGGCTGGACGCGGCGGCGACGACCGGGCTCAGATCGGCACGCAGGCTGCCCCAGATCTTCACCGGCAAGGTCTGCAGGGTCGGGCTCGCCATGAAGATCGCCACCACCACCTCGTCCCATGAGGCGAGGAAGGAAAAGATCGCCGCCGAGAAGATGCCGATGCGGATCGAGGGCAGGGTGATCCTGAGCCTTGCCTGCAGCGGACTGGCGCCGCACACGATCGCCGCGTCCTCGATGGATTTGTCGAAACCTTCGAGCGCGGTGGCGATCGGAATGATGGCGAAGGGCAGGGCCAGGATGGTGTGGGCGATGACGAAACCGATCGTCGTGCCGGCGAGCCCGATGCGCAGGAAAAAGGCGTAGATGGCGATGGCGAAAACCACCACCGGCAGCACCATCGGCGTCAGCAGCAGGACGCGCAGGAGCTGCCGGCCGCGAAACTCGCCCCTGACCAGGCTGAAGGAGGCGAGCAGGCCGATCAGAACCGCGAGGATGGCGGCCATCGCGGCGATCTTGGCGCTGGTCAAAGCGGCGTCGACCCAGGCCGGGTCGGCGAGCAGTTCCTGATACCATTTCAGCGTCCAGCCGGGTGGCGGAAAGGCCAGCCAGCGCGACGAGCCGAACGACAACAGGACGATGAAGACCACCGGTAACAGAAGGAAAGCCGCGATGAGGGTAGTGAAGCCGGCGAGCGCCGCACGCAGCCATCCGAGCCGGTCGTAATCGAGCAGCATCCTAGAGCCCTCCGGCGAGGCGCCTGGCGCCGACCATGCGCAATTGGATCGCGTAGAGCACCATGGTGACGGCGAGCAGCACGAAGGCCGCAGCACTTCCGAGCCCCCAGTTGAGCAGCGACTGCACCGTCTGGGCGATCATTTCGGCGAGCATCATGTTCGATGTGCCGCCGAGCAGCGCGGGCGTCACGAAATAGCCGAGCGACATGACGAAGACCATCAGCCCGCCGGCGGCGATGCCGGGCAGCGACAGCGGTAGCAGGATGCGGCGGAATGCCTGCGACGGGCTAGCGCCGCAAAGGGCGGCGGCGCGCAGCGTCATCGGATCGATGGCGCGCAGCGTGCCGACCAGCGGTAGGATCATGAAGGGCAGCATGATGTAGACCATGCCGATGGTGACGCCGGTCAAATTGTTGATGAGCGGCAGCGGCTCGTGGATGACGCCGAGCCCCATCAGCGCCCGGTTGATCACACCGGTGCGCTGCAAAAGCACCATCCAGGCATAGGTGCGGGTGAGGAGATTGGTCCACATCGACAGGATGATGATGCCGAAGACGACCGAACCGAGCGCCGGCGGCATGATCGCCAGCATCCAGGCGACCGGAAACGCGACGAGGATGGTCACGACGGTGACGACGGCCGCGACCAGGAAGGTGTTGAGAAACACCCGCACATAAGTGCCGCTGCCGAACAGCGCGGCATAGTTCTGCAGGCCGGGCTCGGGATCGGTGACGCTGCGCAGCAAGAGCGCGACCACCGGCACGACAAAGAACAGGCCGACCAGCACCAGGGCCGGCAGGGCGCCGCCGCTGCCGGCCGGCAGGCCGGCAATCGAGCCGCGGCTGAGGGAGTGTGCTTGCATCGAGCGGTTCCCGTCGTCCCGAAGGGGAGCGGCTTGCCGCGCCCCCGGCTTGCTGTGGCGCTACTTGGTCTGCCAGGCGTACCAGCGCGTGGCGATCTCGTCGCGGTGCTCGGCCCAGTAGTTCATGTCGAGATTGATCTGACTCTCGACGTGCGCGTCGGGCAGCCCTTTCACCACGTCGGCGGGCATTTCCGCCTTGGCCTTGGTGTTGATCGGCGCGTAGCCGCTTGCCTCGGCGAATTTCGCCTGGCCGGTCGGGCTGGTCGCGGCGGCGAGGAACTTCATCGCGCTGTCCTTGTTCTTGGCGCCCTTCGGCACGACGAGAACGTCAGCGGCGGTGAGGTTCTGGTTCCAGGAGACGCCGACATCGGCGCCGTCCTTCTCGAGCGCAAAGACACGGCCGTTCCAGAGCTGCCCGAAGGCAGCCTCGCCCGAAGCGATGAGCTGCTGCGACTCCGCGCCGCCGCGACCAGCCCGACCGGCCAGGCGAAATTCGCCGAGGCAAGCGGCTACGCGCCGATCAACACCAAGGCCAAGGCGGAAA
>NZ_RZSR01000967.1:0-2220 GCF_004023265.1 Mesorhizobium sp. M1A.F.Ca.IN.020.06.1.1 | reverse complement strand
TCGGCAGCCACGGCATGCAGGCCTACCGCTATTCCGCCATGATGGACATGATTCGCACCGGCAAGCTGAAGCCCGAACTGTTGGTCGGCAAAAGGATCAGCCTCGATGAGGCGCCAGCCGCATTGATGGCGATGGGCGGCTTCGAGGGCATCGGCATCGGCGTGGTGACGAAGTTTTGAGTAGGCTCCCTACCTGGCGAACTTCTTCGCCCCGAACACGCAGGCCACCACGCCGAGCGTGACCACCACCATCAGCGGGCTGACCTGCTCGTGCAGCAGACTCGCCGCGAGCGCCAGGCCGAAGAAGGGCTGCAGCAGTTGCAATTGCCCGACCGCGGCGATGCCGCCCTGCGCCAGGCCGCGATACCAGAACACGAAGCCGATCAGCATGCTGAACAGCGAGACATAGCCGAGGCCGATCCATGCGCCGGAGCCGACAGCGGCAAAAGACGGCGGCAGGGTCGCAAAGCTCAGCGCTAACATGACCGGCAGCGACAGCGCCAAGGCCCAGCAGATCACCTGCCAGCCGCCGAGCTTGCGCGACAGCGCCGCACCTTCCGCATAGCCCAGCCCGCAAGCGATGATGGCTGCGAGCATCAACCCGTCGCCGACCGGTGAGGCGGTCACGCCTTGCGACAGCGCGAAACCCGCGACTAGCGTGCTGCCCAGGCAGGAAAACAGCCAGAAGGCCTGGCGCGGACGGTCGCCGCCGCGCAGCACACCGAAGATCGCCGTCGCCAGCGGCAGCAGGCCGACAAAGATGATGGAATGCGCCGCCGTGACATGTTTGAGCGCCAGCGCCGTCAGGAGAGGAAAGCCGACCACGACGCCCAGCGCAACGACGACCAGCGAGACCAGATCGCCGCGATCCGGGCGCTTCTCGCGGAATAGGAACAGCATTGCGATGCCGAGCAGGCCAGCGATCGCCGCACGGGCCGATGTCAGGAAGGTCGGGTCGAAATCGACCACCGCCACGCGCGTCGCCGGCAACGAGCCGCTGAAGATCAGAACGCCGATGAAGCCGTTGAGCCAGCCGTTGAAACTCTTATCCATCATCCGCTCCGTTTGCGCTTCTGTACCGGCGCAGCGCATGGCGTTGCCAGAGACAATGGGGTACAATTCCGCAAAACTGTATTGGTCGACAGGGAAGTACAGATGGACACGCCCGACCCGAAGGCGACGAATGCCGGAACGCTCGTCGAAGCCGTCATGTCGGCAATCCGGCAGCGGATCGCCGCGCGCATCCTGACGCCGGGCGCGCGCTTGCCTTCGATCCGCGCCTTCGCCGGCACGATGCAGGTGTCGAAGTCTACGGTGGTCGAGGCTTATGAGCGGCTTGCGGCGGAAGGCACGATCCGCTCGCGGCCGGGCTCCGGCTTCTTTGCCGCCGGCCCGCTTGCGCCGCTGTCGCTGGCCGAGATCGGCCCGCGGCTCGACCGCGCCGTCGACCCGCTCTGGGTCTCGCGGCAAGCCCTGGAGGCAGGCGACGATATGCTGAAACCGGGCTGCGGCTGGCTGCCGGCTTCCTGGATGCCTCAGGCCGCGTTGCGGCAAGCACTGCGCGGCGCCGCCCGAGCCGACGATGCGACGCTTGCCGACTACGGCACGCCGCTTGGCCTGCCGGCACTGCGGCAGCTGCTTGCCCGCCGCCTGTCGGCGCACGGCGTCGAGGCTTCGCCGGACCAGATCATGCTCACCGAGTCCGGGACGCAGGCGATCGACCTGGTGTGCCGCTTGCTCCTCGAGCCGGGCGATGCGGTGCTGGTCGACGATCCCTGCTATTTCAACTTCCATGCGTTGCTGCGCGCGCACCGCGCCAAAGTGGTCGGTGTCGCGATGACACCCTCAGGGCCCGATATCGACCTCTTCGCGCAAGCGCTCGCCGAGCACAAGCCGCGCCTCTACATCACCAATTCCGCGCTTCACAACCCGACCGGCGCGGTGCTCTCGTCGCTTATAGCGCACCGGCTGCTCAAGCTTGCCGATCAATCGGATCTCGCCATCGTCGAGGATGACATTTTCGCCGATTTCGAGCACACGCCGGCGCCGCGGCTGGCGGCCTTCGATGGCCTCGGCCGCGTCGTCCAGATCGGTTCCTTCTCCAAGACGCTGTCGGCTTCGGTGCGCTGCGGCTTCATCGCCGCGCCCCGCGACTGGATGGAACGGCTGATTGACCTCAAGATCGCCACCACTTTCGGCGGCGGGAGGCTCTCCTCGGAAC
>NZ_RZSR01000966.1:0-2223 GCF_004023265.1 Mesorhizobium sp. M1A.F.Ca.IN.020.06.1.1 | reverse complement strand
CCTTGATCACCGGTGGGCCGAAAGTGATGTTGGGCACGAAATGGCCGTCCATCACGTCGAGATGGATCCAATCGGCTCCGGCCGCCGCGACCGCTTCGACCTCGTCGCCGAGCTTCGAAAAGTCCGACGCCAGCACCGATGGTGCAATCAGGGTCTTCTTGCTCATGAAAGGCTTCTCCCGGCATCCTCATCGGCGCTCTGTGCTGCGCGCTGGCACGCGGGTCTGCCTAGACCATCGTCCGGCCAAGGGGAAGCGTGTTTTCCGCTTCGCTCGACGGGCACGCAAAACGCGAGCTGCGATGCGGGAAGGAGAGAACCCGCTGGATTTTTCCGGCGGTTTCGCGGGCGCGGTAGTGATGGGCTGCCCTACTGAAGGTTGTCGGTCGCCGGGTTCCGCTGCAGCCTTGGTTGGCTTCTTGGCACCAACTGCTGCAGGATATTCGGATTGAGCAGCAGGTCCGGATCGATCTCCAAGCCTGGCCGCCTGCGGATCGGGAAGCAATCCGGATACCGGCCGGCCGTTCCGACCGGGCAGCGCCGCCTGATGATCGGCTGGCACATGCCATCGATCATCTCCGAGCCTGGCGCGCATACAGCGTCTTCGAACCTGCCGCATCTACCTTCGATCACTTCGGTGCCGCGTGGACACACGCAGACGCCGCGTTTGTTGAGGAACTGGCCGCGGATGGAGCATGCTTGCGGCTTCCTGACCGGCACGCAGGCTTTGCCCTTCAACGCCGTCCCCCTCGGGCAGACGCAATCGCCATCGGCATTGCGCACCTGGCCACGAATGCGGCACTGGCTGGGCGGCTGCTGCCTGTCGGGCACGCAAGCCTTGGCGGCGCGGTCGACATGCGTGTCCTTGGGACAGGCGCAGCCATCCGGTGTCGGCACGGCGCCGCGGATAGTGCATTTCGGTGGAGCGACGCGGCAGACGCCGTTCACCAGCTCGCCGCGCCGGCATACGCAATTGCCGTCCTGGTCGCGGTACTGGCCGGGACGCAGCGTGCACTGCGGCTCCTGCGGCTGCTCGCTCTGAACGCATCTGCCGTTTTCCAGCTCGGCGCCTCGCGGGCAGACGCAGCGCCCGTCCTCGGTCCGGATCTGGCCCTTGAGTAGGACGCAGCGCTGCGGCACTGGCAGCGGCAGAAGCTTGGTGCCGCCGGACGAGCAGTGACCGTTGCGGAATGTGGTGCCGTCCGGGCAGGCGCAGCGGCCGGCCGAGTTGAGCACCATGCCGCCCGAACACTGGTTCTTGACCTCACGCTTGATTGTGAAGGGGTGGCATGCATAGGCCCTGCCGCGGTCGCCTTGCGCGTTGGCTGGGGCGCGCGACAGCACATCGCCGCCGCCCTGCACCGGCGTGTTTGGCGAGAGCACCCCGACGCAGTTCTGTCCGCTGACCGTACCCCGCAGAGTGGCAAGGCGCGCGTCGTCGGGAAGGACCACTGTGACATGACGCGTATGGCTTTCGCCGGCGCCCAGCGTCAGATTGGCGATGCAGGACGCCGGCAGCGTCGCCGGCTCCGGCGAGCAGCCGAAAGGCGGGTCGATCGCGGTGATCTTGACACCCTCCAGCCTGCCGAGACCGTCGATGCCGACCGCATCGCCGATGCGGACCGGACCGGAGAAGGCATTCGGCCCCTCATTCGTGATGGTAATCTCGAACGAGCAGGGCGCGCCTGGCTGGCATTCGCTGTCGCCGGTCTTCTCGACGCGGATCGTGGAGGCCCCACCGCCTTTCGCGCAAGCCTGGCCGATCGGATAGACGATGTCGTCGCGGGGCGCCGGCCCAAAAGAGCCGCGCGCGCAGTTCTCGAACGCGTCATTGCCGCCGACCGTCACGTCGAAGTGCCGGCTGGTTCCGGGCGTCATGACGGCGCCGGCAATCTGGCAAGACAGCATGTTGGCGGGCACTGGCCCGCAGTTCCAGTCGGCGCCGTCCGGGGTCACGGTCCGGACAGCGACCGGCGCGCCGCCCGACACCAGCGTGGCGGCATCGTTGACCCGCACCGGACCGGTGGGGGCAGCAGTGCCGGCATTGGTCACGGTGATGCGGCAGGATACCGAAGACGCACCGGCCAGCGAGCTCTCGCACGCCTTGGTGATGCGCAGGCCGGGCTTGGCGCCATTCGGACGGCGGATGCGCTCGGTCGCGCACGCCTTGTTGTTCGCGAGGTCGACCTCGCCGGCAATGGCCTTCACCTCGGCGCAGTTCTCGAC
>NZ_RZSR01000965.1:0-2227 GCF_004023265.1 Mesorhizobium sp. M1A.F.Ca.IN.020.06.1.1 | reverse complement strand
GCTGTCGGCCTTCGAGGTGGTCAACGGCCACTTCCAGCGCCTGTTCTCGCATCTCTTCGGCGGCGGCACGGCCGAATTGCAGCTGATCGAGTCCGAAGATCCGCTGGAAGCTGGCCTCGAAATCCTCGCTCGCCCGCCGGGCAAGAAGCCGCAGACCATGACGCTGCTCTCTGGCGGCGAGCAGGCGCTCACCGCCATGTCGCTGATTTTTGCCGTCTTCCTTACCAATCCGGCGCCGATCTGCGTGCTCGACGAGGTCGACGCCCCGCTCGACGACCACAATGTCGAGCGCTTCTGCAATCTGATGGACGAGATGTCGAAGACCACCGAGACGCGCTTCGTCATCATCACCCACAACCCGATCACCATGGCGCGCATGGACCGGCTGTTCGGCGTCACCATGGCCGAGCAGGGCGTCAGCCAGCTGGTCTCGGTCGACCTGCAGGCGGCTGAGGCGATGCGCGAGGCGAGTTGAGGGCGGCTTGGCGTCCGGAACCGACTGAGTTACCTCTCCGGTGCCGTGGCTGGCGCCGTGTAACGCCGGCGCACGGCCTCCAGCACGCGCTTGCGGCTGTCCTCGGGCGATAGACGCTTGTCCTTCTCGGCCTCTGCCGTCTCGCGGGCGAGTTCCTTGTCCCTGATCTGTTGGCGGAACCATTTGGAATAGTCGCCGGCGCGCAGGTGATATTCCCAGGTCTTGTCGTCGATGCCTTCCGCCATTTGGGCGAAAATAATCAGGTTGTGGGCTCTGAGGTTCATCGCCTTTTCCGGCCCCGTGAAATAGAAACTGCCGGCCTCGTCGAGCTCGCCTTCGGCATATTTGCGGCTGTGCCGCTTCAGCGATTGCTGGGGTTCGATCGCCTTGACCGTGAACGGCTTCTTGCCGTCCTGCGGCCGCCACAGCAGAACCCGGTCACCCTTCGGCGAAGGAATGCTCTTGGGCGCCTCCAGCCCGGCCTCCTTGCAGAAGGCCTTGATCACGCTCTTCGCCTTCGGACCGAGCGCGATGACCGCCGTCACCAGGCGCAGGACCCCGGTCGAAATCGCTTCCGGATGCACGGTGATCAGCACCGTGCCCGGCAGCTCGAGCGACAGCACCGCGCGCGTGTCCTCGCGGCGCCTGGGCAGAAGGTGATGCGCCTCGTCGATGATCAGCCAATGCGGCCTTGCCGTGCGGTAGCGGACGCTGCCGAGGCCGGGCAGCAATTCGGCAAAGAAGTCGGGCCGCTCGTCGACTTTCAGCGCCAGCCCGTTGACCACGATATTGGTGCCAGGCTTTTCGATCAGCTCCAGCAATTGCTCCTTGCTGGGTGTAGTCGAGCCATCGCCCAACGGAACGGCGCCCTCCAGTCCGTCATAGTCGCCCTCGGGATCGAAAATGCAGAACTGCAATCCCTGTTCGGCAAGCCGCTCGGTGAGCGCTGTGGCCAATGTCGACTTGCCGATACCGGAGCTTCCGGCGATCAGAACGGTCTCGACGGGCGACAGATAGACCTTCTTGCCGTTGGCAGTGCCCAGCAGGACGCCGCGCAAGCGCTTGCGAGCTATCAGATGATCCTGCTTTATCAGCTTGCCGATCAGTTCTTCGACACCTTTGCCGCGCGCCTCCTTCGTGACGAGGTCGGCGGTTTCCTTCACGGCGGGCAATGCGTTGGCGACGGCGACGCTGCAGCCCGAAGCCCTGAGGAAAGCATGGTCGTTTTCGGCATCGCCGATGCCCACCACATTATGCGGCGACAATCTGAGGTCCTTGAGCGCAGCCGCCAGTCCGGTGGCCTTGTTGATGCCTGAGGGCAGGATCATCACCGCGCCCTTGTTGAAGATGATCTCCAGCTCAAGGCCGAGCTCCTTGATGACGTCGAGCACGGTGGCCTGGTGCGGCTCCCAGGTGGCAACGATCGACCGGCCGACCGAGAGCGGCTTGACGCCGCGCTTCTTCAGTCTGTCGACGAAATCGGCGGAAGGGGACGGCGAGATCGTTTGCTCTTCCTCGCTCGCCGGCGTGTAGATCAGCGCGCCGTTTTCGGCCACCACCTTGTCGAATAGCCCGACCTCCGGAAACACCTCTTTGAGATCGGGCAGTTCGCGGCCGGTGACCAGGATGAGCTTGCGGCCGGACTTCTTCAGCTTCTTCAGCGCCGACAGCGTGCTGGCGGTGACCAGTCCGTCATGCGCCAGCGTGCCGTCGTAGTCGGTGGCCAGTGCCATGAAATACATCGGGTGATCC
>NZ_RZSR01000964.1:0-2233 GCF_004023265.1 Mesorhizobium sp. M1A.F.Ca.IN.020.06.1.1 | reverse complement strand
GGTGCAGGCCTCGCCCCCCTTGCCGATCATGCTTTTCGCGCTTGTTGCCGGCGCCATTGCCGACAGCTTCAACCGCCGCAAGGTCATGCTGGTGGCGCAGAGTTTCATGCTGGTGGTCTCGGCACTGCTCACCGTATTCACCTGGTTCGGCTGGATGACGCCGTGGACGCTGCTTGCCTTCACCTTCCTGATCGACAGCGGCACGGCGCTGAACAGCCCGTCATGGCAGGCGTCGGTTGGCGACATGGTGCCGCGCGCCAAGGTGCCGGCGGCGATCGCGCTCAACTCGATGGGCTTCAACATCACGCGCAGCGTCGGCCCGGCGATCGGCGGCATCATCGTCGCCGCCGCGGGGGCGGCGGCGGCCTTCGCCGCCAACGCCATCAGCTATATCGGCCTGATCGTCGTGCTTTTCCGCTGGAAGCCGGAAGTGCCCGCGCCGACCCTGCCGCGGGAATCGCTCGGCGCCGCGATGGGAGCCGGCCTGCGCTATGTCGCCATGTCGCCGAACATCGGCAAGGTGCTGGCGAGAGGCTTCGCCTTCGGCTTCAGCGCCGGCGCGGTGCTGGCGCTGCTGCCCCTGGTGGCGCGCGATGTCGTCAAGGGCGACGCGCTGACCTACGGCATCATGCTTGGCGCCTTCGGTATCGGCGCGGTCGGCGGTGCGCTGATCAGCGTGAGGCTCAGACAATTGCTCTCCAGCGAAACGATGGTGCGCGCCGCCTTCGCCGGTTTCGCGCTTTGCGCCTTCAACGCCGCCGTCAGCGACAATGCCTGGCAGACGTCGGCGGGCCTGCTCATCGGCGGTGCCTGCTGGGTGATCGCGCTCTCGCATTTCAACGTTACGGTGCAGATGTCGACGCCGCGCTGGGTGGTCGGGCGCGTGCTGTCGATCTACCAGACAGCAACCTTCGGCGGCATTGCGCTGGGCAGCTGGATCTGGGGCGTCGTCGCCGACGCCCATGGCGCGGAGACTGCATTGATGGTTGCCGCTGTCACCATGCTCGTCGGTGGCGGCATCGGCCTGATCCTGCCGCTGCCGCAGCACACCGCTCTCAACCTCGATCCGCTCAACCGGTTCAAGGAGCCGATGCTGGCGCTCGATTTGAAGCCGCGCAGCGGCCCGATCGCCATCATGATCGAATACATCATTCGCGAGGAGGACGTGCCGGAATTCCTCGCAACCATGGCCGAGCGTGGCCGCTCCGCCGCCGCGACGGCGCCCGCAACTGGACGCTCGCCCGCGATCTCGAAAATCCGGGCATCTGGATCGAACACTACCACACGCCGACCTGGGTCGAGTATATCCGCCACAACCGGCGTGCCACCCATGCCGACGCCGTTGTCGGCGAGCGCATCCGCGCGCTGCACAGCGGCGAGAACCCGCCGCGTGTGCGCCGCATGATCGAACGCCCGACCACCGCCGGCACGGCCCTTGTCTCGCCCAAGGGGCCGATCGATCACTAACCCGCGTCTTTTGGCCCGGAATATCTAGTTCCGATCAGCCAGCGCTGTGGATCATATAGAGCTTGCGCGTCGTCTCATGAATAAGCCACTCGCCCTTCCAGCCCTTCGGCAGGACGAGCAGATCGCCAGGCCCCAGCTCACGCATCTCGCCGTCGGCGCGGCTCACTTCCACGCGACCGGAGATGATGTGGCAGATCTCGGATGAACCCGAGCGGTCGGCGGTGAAGCGGCCGGGCGTGCATTCCCAGATGCCGATATCGACGGTCCCGTCCGGCGATTGGAAGAACGAGCGCACCGCTTCGACCTGATCGCCTTCGATCGAGGTCGGCTTCGGTGAAAAGGCGCCGATATCGGCCGTGGCGAGGTCGCGGAAGGTCGAAAGGTCGATCAAGATAGGCTCCAGTGTCAAAAGCAATTCCAGGAAAGTGCAATGGTTTTCCGTCCGGAATTGCGCGAAAACAAAGAGTTAGAGCGGTTCGGCGAACGCCGAACCGTCTCAGTGGCCTGTGATGCTGTCGGCCAGGGCGGCCAATTTCGAAGTGTAATTGAGCCCGGCGGCCTCGCGTTGGTCGGCGATGCGGTAGAGCTGGTACATCGAGTGGACGCCGAGCCAGCGGAACGGTTCCGGCTCCCAGGGTCTGACCTTGCGGTTGACCCAGGGCAGTCGCGTAAGATCCGTGTCATTGCCGAGGATCAGATCGGCAAGCGTGCGCCCCGAAAGGTTTGAGCTCGACACGCCCAGCCCGACATAACCGCCGGCCCAGCC
>NZ_RZSR01000963.1:0-2235 GCF_004023265.1 Mesorhizobium sp. M1A.F.Ca.IN.020.06.1.1 | reverse complement strand
CTCGACGACGTTCGCACCGGCCACGAGCTGATGCGGCGGCAGCGGCAGCAATGACATCCTCCACCATCAGCGTGATCTGCCGCCGCATCAGCTCGTGGCCGGTGCGAACGTCGTCGAGTTGCGGGTAGCGGGCGCGCACGCCACTCAGGATCGAGCCCGGCAGGCCGATGCCTTCCAGCATGTCCAGCGTCAGCAGGCCGGCACGCAGGCCGTCGTCGATGTCATGCGTGTTGTAGGCGATATCGTCGGCGATCGCGGCGCACTGCGCCTCGATGCCGGCGAAGCGGTCGAGCTCGAGGTCGTGCAGCGCGGAATAGTCGCGGATCGCCTGCGGCACGGGGCCCTTGAGCCCCTTCCCGCTTGCATCGGTAAGCGGCCCGTTATGCTTGACCAGCCCTTCCAGCGTCTCCCAGCTGAGGTTCAACCCGTCGAACTCGGCGTAGCGCCGCTCGAGCCGGGTGACGACGCGCAGCGACTGCGCGTTGTGATCGAAGCCGCCCCAGCCGGCCATCTTTTCGTTCAGCGCCTCCTCGCCGGTATGGCCGAAAGGCGTGTGACCGAAATCGTGCACCAAGGCCACTGCCTCCGCCAGATCCTCGTCGACGCGCAGCGCGCGTGCCAGGGCGCGGGCAATCTGCGCCACCTCGATCGAATGCGTCAGCCTTGTGCGGTAGTGATCGCCCTCATGCGCAACGAACACCTGCGTCTTGTGCTTCAGCCGGCGGAAGGCGGTGGAATGAATGATGCGGTCGCGGTCACGCTGGAATGGCGTGCGGGTCGGGCTTTCCGGCTCATCGAACAGGCGGCCGCGCGAGCGCGCCGGATCGCTCGCGTAAACGGCGCGCGGCCGGTAGCCGAAACCGATATCGCCGAGAGCACCCTTGCCCATTCGCCCACCAGTTGACTTGCCCCCCTCAGCTTCATACCTATCATGGGAAACCGAAAGCAAGGTGACGCCGATGGGCGCGGATGCCAAGACTGCCATGAAGGTCGAAATGACCGAAGCGGCCGCGAAGCGGATCGCCAGGATTCTGGCTGGCGAGCCGGGCAAGAATGCCTTGCGCGTTTCCGTCGAAGGCGGCGGCTGCTCCGGCTTCTCCTACAAGTTCGATCTCGTCGACAGTCGCAACGACGACGACGTAGCCATCGAGAAGTATGGCGCCACGATCCTCATCGACGACCTCTCGCTGGTCTATATGGGCGGCTCGGTGATCGATTTCGTCGATGACCTTATGGGTCAGTCTTTCCAGATCCGAAACCCGAACGCCGTCGCCTCCTGCGGCTGCGGCACCAGCTTCTCCGTCTAGCGGGCCGCCATGCCCACGGTCGGCGCGGTCCGTCAGGTCGCGCTGTCGGCCGGGCGCGATCTCGATAGAACGCTGGCTTTCTGGCACGATGTGCTCGGCATGAGCGTGCATGCGCGCTACGATCCGCCGGGCATCGCCTTCATCATCGCGGGCGGCGTGCGGCTGTTTTTTGGCGACGGCGTGCCCCCCGGCACCGTCTATCTCGATATTGCCGGCCTCGAGGCCTTCCATGCTGAGGCGAAAGCCGCCGGTGTTCCTTTCACCGCGTCGCCGGCGCTGGTCCATCGCGACACCGAGGGCCGGTTCGGTCCGGCGGGGGAAAGCGAATGGATGGCCTTTCTAAAGGATCCGGCAGGCAATACGATCGGCCTCGTCGAGCGCCTTGCGCCGGAAGAACATTGAGGTCCGCATGAAGATCGTCACCTGGAACATCAACGGCGTTCGCGCCCGCATCGGCAACCTCACCCACTGGCTGACCGAGAGCGCGCCGGACATCGTGTGCCTGCAGGAGATCAAGACGGTCGACGACCAGTTCCCGCGCGCCGAGATCGAGGCGCTGGGCTATAATGTCGAGACCAACGGGCAGAAGAGCTTCAACGGCGTCGCTCTCCTGTCGAAGCTGCCCTTCGACGAGGTCAATCGCGGTTTGCCTGGCGACGATGCCGACGACCACGCGCGCTTCATCGAAGGCGTCTTCTCGACCGATAAGGGCGCGCTGCGGGTCGCCTCCCTCTATCTGCCGAACGGCAACCCAGTCGAGGACGAGCGGAAGTTTTCCTACAAGCTGTCATGGATGGCGAGGCTGGAGCGCTGGGCGGAAGAGCGGCTGAGGCTCGAGGAAGCGCTGGTGCTGGCCGGGGACTACAACGTCATCCCCGAGCCCGCCGACGCCAGGTTCCCCGAAAACTGGCGTAGTGACGCGCTATTC
>NZ_RZSR01000962.1:0-2239 GCF_004023265.1 Mesorhizobium sp. M1A.F.Ca.IN.020.06.1.1 | reverse complement strand
CATCTCGACAGTCCACCGGAGATCATCTCGAGAGTCCAACGGGACGGGTTAAAAGTTCGCGGTTCACACACGCTGCCGTGCAGGCTATCGAAGTTTGGGATGCGAACATGGCGCAGGTCGAGGGACATGTCGACGAGATCGGCGGCATCTACCAATTCGTCGACCGACATACCTGAACTAACCTCGGACCGCCGGCGTTCATCGTCAGCTTGCCCGGGGCTGAGCCTCGCATTATTCGCAACTTGGATGCGAGCCCGCACGGCAGCCCGGCCGATCGGGTCGTGAAAGCTGTCTAGGTGCGCGGCGGCAAAGTCACAGCCAAACTAATGATCGTGACAAACCAAGTGGACATTTGTGAATGTGCGGTTGCCCTTTGCTTCTACTCTGCATAGAAGCACAGTGTTGGGGCTATAGGTTGGGTAGTAGGGCGTTGGGATCCAAATTTGAAAAGTTAAATAGGCTGCGCGAGTCCCTTCGCGAGTCTAACCATGATTTCCGTGCGAGTACCCAGCTGTTCAGCAGCTTGGACGTCGCCAAGATTGACCGCGATATGAATCTCGCTGGTCGCGGGAAGGAACGTGGCGAGGCGAACCAGCCCCCGAAGGGCGCTAAGAATCTCGACGATATCGAACATGCCGTCATCGAACGCGTTGAGGATGAAAAGAAAACCGCCCATCACAATCTCGAGGACAGCCTCCAGCTCCTCAGCGGGCGTTTGGCAGGCCTCGATTTTGAGGAACAGTTCGGCCTAATCCGCCAGGCGAATGCGGCCAGCGTGACAGACTTCAAGGCTTCGGTCGCCGTTGGTCTGGATGAACTCCATGGATTGAGGAGGGCTCTTAACGATGCGGAGAAAGAGCACGCCTGGTTCAAGGAAAAGCACGGTTTGATCCGGGCTGCACGGGTTCAGCATGGCGCGGCGCACATTTTCCGCGTTTCGCTGCTGCTGTTTCTGTTCCTCGTCGAGACCGCGATGAACGGCAATTTCCTTGCCAAGGGGAACGAGCAGGGCTTCTTTGGAGGCATCCTGGAGGCTGCGGCATTCTCGTTCATTAACATCGGTGCCGCGTTGTTGCTTGCGGTTTTCTGCGCTCGCAGGGTCACGCATCGTTCCACTTTTTGGAAGCTAGTGGGGATTCTCTCAATCCTTCTTTACGTTGGCCTAGCCGTGACCATAAATCTCGCGCTAGCCCATTATCGCGAGGCAAGTGGGTCGCTCGCGGATGGCGCCGGCACCGAGGTCATCCGCAACATCATGGCCAATCCAGCGGGCCTGATGGACGTGAAGTCGTGGCTACTGTTTGCGATCGGCCTGATGTTCTCGACCTTTGCGTTTATCGACGGCTGGTTCGTGTTGGACCCGTATCCGGGGTACGCCGGCGTCGAAAATCGCCTGGTCGCTAAGCGTGAGGACTACATCGAGCGCAAGAAGGAGTTGATCGAAGAACTCCAGGATGTTCGCGACGATCACAACGAAAAAGTCGAGGACATCGTCAAGGAACTCGGCAGTCGTCGCAGGGAACATCGCGCGATCATCGATCATCGCTCACGGCTTCTGACACTTTTTGCACAACATCAGGACCAATTGGAGCGAGCGTGTAACCAACTTCTCTCGAAGTACAGAGAAGCGAACATCCAGGCCAGAACGGAGCCTGCGCCCAAACATTTCGGGGCGCCCTACAAGCTCGATCGTATCAAACCCCATGTCTCCGGGAATGGAGAGTGGAGTGAGGAGGATATCGGTACATCGATCCGCAAGGCGCAAGAGGAGCTCAACGCTCAAGTTCGCCTGATTGGCCAGGAATGCGAGCGGGGAATTGAGCAGTATCGAGACCTCGATAAGCTTCATCCCGACAGTGTGAACAATGGCTAGGCGGTCTCGCAGGCGGAAGAAGGACCATGCGGGCACGATCGTCGCGGCTGTAACCCTTGGGGTTCTATCGGTCGCGATGTTGGCCGGCTTTGCCTGGATGTGGTCGAGGTCTGGCAAGGGGCAGATCGACGCCAGCACGAATTGCCCGCTGGACGGCCCGACCAGCCTGACAGCCGTTCTGATCGACGCCACGGATCCAATCTCGGCGACGACAATGTCCGATCTGAAGAACGAGTTCCGGAAGACCATCGGCCGCGTCGAGCCTGGCGGATATGTGAGAATTTACACGCTGAACTCTGAGCCCGGCGACCTGACCGTGATGTTCGATGGATGCAATCCGGGCGACGGGTCGACGGTGGATAGCTG